>CBETCF010000039.1:0-13067 GCA_965534785.1 uncultured Psychrobacter sp. | reverse complement strand
TTAATGATGCTGAAGATCAAGTACTGTTTTTTGAAAAGACATTTTTACCGCTAGTAGTAGGGGTTAAAGACCATCTGCACACGGTTAAGCACTTCGTTTGTATGACTGCAGTAGATGAAGAGGTCAGAGCGCAACTACCTAATGTTATCTTCTATGATGAGCTGATAGATGACGAGTCAGATGAGTATGAATGGCCTGAACTTGATGAAAATGCCCCAAGCTCGCTATGTTATACCTCAGGGACCACTGGCAATCCTAAAGGCGTGTTATATACCAATCGTAGCACGGTCCTACATAGCTTTGGTATCAGTTTGCCCGATTCTATCAATCTATCGGCACAAGATATAGTACTACCTGTAGTACCGATGTTCCATGCCAATGCTTGGGGTCTACCGTATGCTGCAGCGATGATCGGGTCCTCCTTGATGCTACCAGGGCCAAATTTAGATGGGCACAGTTTGGCGGATATGATCGATGAATATAAGGTTAATGTCGCTGTGGGTGTACCAACTATTTGGCAAACCTTGCTAGCCGCTGCAAAAGAGACGGGTACTAAACTGCCTAGCCTTAAGCGTAACGTAGTCGGTGGTTCAGCTTGTCCTTCGTCGATGATTAAGACCTTCCGTGACGAGTTTGATTGCGAGACCTTACACGCATGGGGTATGACTGAGACTAGTCCGCTAGGGACGGCCAATCAGCTTAAAGCCAAACATAGCGACTTATCAGAAGAGGATAAGCTAAAGACGCGTCTATCACAGGGTCGTCCACCATTTGGGGTGGAGATTCGTATCGTTGATGCGGAGCAGAATAATAAAATGCTACCTAACGATGGTAAGACCTCGGGCAACGTACAGATTAGAGGGTATTGGATTGTTGATACTTACTTTAATAATGAACAGTCTGCACTTGAGCCAGATGGTTGGTTTGATACGGGTGATATTGCAACTATAAACGAGGATGGTTATCTAAGTATCCGTGACCGCGCCAAAGACTTAATCAAGTCAGGTGGTGAATGGATATCTTCCGTAGAGCTAGAAGATATTGCTATGTCGCATCCGGCGGTAGCTATGGCAGCAGTCATCGGCGCTAAGCATCCAAAATGGGATGAACGTCCAATCGTCATTGCCCAGTTGGCTGTTGGCGAGGATTTAACGGAGGAAGCTTTAATCGCTCATTATGAAGGTAAGCTCGCAAAATGGCAGCTTCCTGATGCAGTGATCTTTGTAGAGGCGGTTCCACTTAACGGTACGGGAAAAATGCTCAAAAAAGATATGCGTGAGCAGTATGGTAACCACCTAATTGAGCGCGGTTTGATAGAGTAGTTAAGCAATACTTAAGCTGTCATTTAAAAGAAAGCTAGTGATCAAAAGAGCGGTTGATGCTACATTCTTGTAGCGTCGATCGCTTTTTTGGGGTGAGGATTAAGAGAATGAGGGTGTGGGTGTTAACTTTTCATCATGGTTAATAAGGTTGCTAGGACTTGAGTTGCTGTGTTTTGCCTTGATGATATCTGCTATTTTTTCAGCAATCATAATGGTTGGAGCATTGGTATTGGCGCTAATCAAGGTTGGCATAATAGAGGCATCCACCACCCGTAAACCTTCAACTCCACGTACTCTACATTCTAAATCGACTACTGACTCAGCATCCGAACCCATACGGCAACTGCCAACGGGATGATACACCGTGTCTGATTTACTGCGGATATAGTCGAGGAGGCCATGTTTTTCGATATGCTCGCCGGCATAATCTTTTTTGATGTATTTAGCCATCGGTGCTTGCTGCATGATTTTACGAGTACGTTCGCCGCCAGCTAACATCACTTCGATGTCCTTAGGGTGTGATAAAAAGTTAGGATCAATCAAAGGATGATCGCTAGGATTAGCGGACGCTAGACGCACCGTGCCTCGGCCTTCTGGACGCAAGCAGCAACTGTGTACGGTAACGCCATATCCCCATTTAAGATCGCGACCATGCTCACTAACGCGCGAGATGATGAAATGCAGCTGAGTATCTGGCCAATCCGGGTCACCATCTTCCATAGCGGTAAAAAAAGCACCGGCTTCAGAGAAGTTGGTAGAGAGAATGCCAGTACCGTCCTTTCTCCATTGCGGTAAAGCTGCAACTAGTCGGTTACTTGCCCCCAAGCTAATGCCAAAGACGTCTTTGGTATTCACCTCATAATCAAAGACGATATCTAAGTGGTCTTGTAGGTTTTCACCGACGTTGGGCGAGTCATAGACGATATCAATATTATGCTGCTTTAAATGCTCAGCAGGACCAATGCCAGACAGCATTAACAGCTGCGGTGAGCCAAAGGCGCCGCCACATAAGATAACCTCACAGCGAGCTTTAACGGTATGTTGTTCGCCGTGTTGGCGGAAGATGACACCGCTAGCCCGTTGATTTTCGATGATAACCTTTGAGCCTAATGCCTGAGTAATGACTGTTAGATTAGCGCGTTCCTGAACAGGATGGACATAAGCGGCGGCAGTAGAGCAACGCTGACCTTGCTTTTCACCATGAAAGTGGGTGACTTGATAAAGCCCCGCACCTATTTGACTAGGGCCGTTAAAGTCATTGTTTTGAGGCAGGCCATTAGCAACGGCAGCGGCGATAAAGTCATTAGAAATACCGCGAGGACTTAGCTGCTCAGTCACATGTAAAGGGCCACTATCGCCATGGTACTTATCAGCACCGCGCACGTTATTTTCTGCCTTTTTAAAGTAAGGTAAGACGTCTTTAAAGCCCCAGCCAGTGCAGCCCATTTGTTCCCATAGGTCATAATCCTTGGGATTACCTCGAGTATAGACCATAGCGTTGATAGCTGAAGAGCCTCCTAAACATCGGCCACGCGGCTGAAAGCCTAGTCGATTATTGAGATGTCGCTGCGGGATAGTATTGAAGCACCAGTTATTTAATTTGAAAGGCTTGCCGGGAACCATAAACACCATGCCAGCGGGAACACGGACAGCAAGGTTTTTGCCAGTACCACCATATTCTAATAAGCAGACACTGATATCTGGATCTTCTGAGAGCCGACCAGCTAGAACACAACCTGCCGAGCCGCCACCAACGATGACATAATCAAATTCCATTTTGATTTCCTTTTTGCATCTATAGGATTAGACAATTTCAATAACTAAAAAATAATCACCTGCATTATCACTCTAAGAGTTCTTTGACCAATAGCTGCATTTAAAAACGATAATAACTACTTTGAATACGCTGATATTGGTCATTATCGACTCTAGTGAGCTTTTCTTCATTAGGTAAATGAACCCATATTTCATCATCAGTGTTGGCAGGGTTAAATGCGATATCTTTTAGATTGTTTTTCTTATATTTAAAGGTGCCTGTCGTTTCTATGGTTTTAAGCTGACGAATAAATACCGGTAGGGCATAACTTGGAAGATACTTTTTTAATTCCATTAAAAAACGCTGCCGAAAGAAAGTGTCAAAGCTTATGCCGTCCTCTAAAGTAATAGCAACCATACCAGCCCTTCCATTAGTCCCTATAATCTCGACCCCATAAACGATTGCTTCACTAATACCACTTAAATCGGCAATGATACTTTCGACTTCAGTTGTAGACACATTCTCGCCTTTCCAGCGAAAAGTATCACCAACCCGATCAACGAATTGCGTATGTCTATAGCCAATATCACGCATGATATCGCCAGTATTGAAGTAAGTATCACCTTTAATGAACACATCTTTGAATATTTTTTCTTGGGTTTTATTTTTATCGGTATAGCCATCAAAGGGGGTTCTATCGTTGATTTCGCCCAATAACAGTCCGGTTTCGCCTCGGCTAATGACAGTCATAAAGCCGTCTTTGTCACGAATGGGCTCATCGGTCTCTTGATTGTAAGCCACTATTTTAAAAGGAACAGGGCAGAGGCCCACCGTATTATTAAAGTTAAGTAGATTTGAGAAACCAATATTACTCTCACTAGCACCGTAGATTTCTAACACTTCGTTTATTCCAAAACGAGCCTTGAAATCGTTCCAAATACTAGGTCGTAAGCCGTTACCTATTACTTTAGTGACGCGGTTACCCTTCTCATGTTCACCTACGGGCGTATCGATAAGATAGCGACACAGCTCACCGACATAACCGAAACTTGTCGCTTCGAATTTTTTGATATCTTGCCAAAAACTGCTAGCTGAGAATTTGCGTTGCAGTGCGAAAGAGCCACCGCCTGCTATCACACAGCTCCAACAAACAATCATCGCCGTGGCATGATATAGCGGCAAGGTCACATAGAGGGTATCGTTCTTATTGAGATTAAAAAAATGGCCAAAAAACCCGTAAGCTTTCATCCAACGGCCATGGTTGATGATGACGGCTTTAGGCATACCGGTAGTGCCGGAAGTAAAAAGATAGAATAAAGGGTCTTTTAAAAAAATATTCTTACTAGTATCAGGGCATTCTCTAGAGTGCTTATGAATAGTGGGGCCAATAGAAGTCATGCCATCAGGCGTAGGGTTGCTATCGTCTTTATGGTTAAAGGTATCGATATCATCCCACCAAAAATAGCTATCTTTAGCAATGGCAAGCTCGGTACGAACGGCTTGAAAAGCTTCACTCAATTCTGCGCCAATAATAAGCATTTTTGGGTTGACGAGGTTGAGACTATGAATTAATACCTTGCCGGTTTGAGAGGTGTTAATTAGCGCAACAACCGTTCCCGTTTTTGCCGCGGCTAGACAAGCACAAAGCATTTCAGGACGGTTTTCTAAAGCCACTCCAATGACATCGCCCTTAACCAGTCCTAAGCTTAATAAGTAATTAGCTAGCTGATTAGACCACTCATCAAGCTGTTTGTAACTTAACTGTAAGTCTTCATACTTCACCGCAATGCCAGCTGGATTCGTCTTGACGACTTTAGCAAAGGTAAAGCCGAGACCGGTATGGATGTCAGTATTTTCGTTAGTGGCGTAGCGCAAACCTTTGACGATTTTGGGCAATTTTTTGGTAAGGCTAGGAAGTCTACCTAGCACTTTTGACAAGGTGATAAGATCAGGGTGGTTTGATGTCATAAGATATCCTTATCTTAAGTGAAGTTTAGTAATTATAATTACCACAATGATTATCCGTGGGTAGCGCATAACTACAAACTAAGCAAATCTCGCTTATAAACTTAGTAAAAACAACTAATTACTAATAGAGTAGATAGAGGGTGATACTACACCGATAATTACTAAGTTTTTATTTAAAAAATAATAATACTCGCTTGTATTAGATACAGTTAAAGACTCTTTAAGCTAGAGTTAATCAATATCATGCCTTAAAGCAATAGCGTGTTTTAAGTTAAGTGTACACTTGTAAGTCATTATAAAGATTTCATAGTTAATGGCTAATAGTAGACTATTAACCTATCTAGAAAGCTTGCCTCATTTGTAGTGTTTAGATTATCGAAGCTAAAGCTGACTTTGCTTAATGAGGTTTATTAGTGACTTAGCTCATTAGCAGGCTAAGGTTGCTAAAGATTTTATCTCATAACGGAGAATGATTAATATGGATATTAAAAAGACTGAAAAACTCAAACGTACGCCTATCGATCGCTTTGCAGATTTTTTGTTAGAAGTTGAGCCTACTCGGCAGTTTCATCGACTCAAGAGAATCGTCGCTGGTCGCTCCTTTGCTGATGAGCTGCGCCGTAAAGTCCAAGGCAAGCGCATCTTAGTCACTGGCGCCTCATCAGGGGTAGGTCGCAGCGCCGCTTTATCGCTCCTCGAAGCTGGCGCGCACGTCCTGCTGGTAGCTCGCCGTAGCGATAAGTTGCAGGAAGTAGCTGACGAGGCTGCTGAATTTGATGGCAAGGCCTTTATTTACACCTGTGATTTGAGTGATGATGCCGATCGCGAGAACCTTATCTTACAAGTTATCAAAGAGCATGGCGGCGTTGATACTATTATCAATAACGCTGGTCGCTCTATCCGCCGCACCATTTATCAGGCTGCCAATCGCTTGCATGATTATGAGCGAGTGATGAAGATCAATTACTTTGGCGCCATCAATCTAACGATTCCTTTAGTCGATCGCATGCGCATTACCGGTAACGGTGGCCATGTCATTAATATCTCAACGATGGGTACACAGTTGAAAGGGACACCGAGATTTGGCGCTTATATAGCCTCCAAAAATGCCCTCGACGGCTTTGCAGAAAGTGTCTCTGCTGAAACTTATAATGATGGTATTAATTGGACCACGGTACATCTGCCCTTGACGCAAACGGATATGATTGCCCCTGCGCAAAACACTTGGAACGCTTACCCAAAGCTGTCGGTAGAAGCCGGTGCAGGCATGATTTTGTATGCGGTAGCCTATGAGCCTATTCGCGTTTGGCATCCGGGAATTTTAGTCATGGGAGTGATCGATCGTCTATTTACTAAATCTGCTCTGAAGTACAAATCGCTTGAGTTTCCGAAGTATCAGCCAGAAGAGCCGCTACCAAAAGTGGCCATTATCGGCGCTGGCATGTCAGGTATCGCGATGGCTAAAGCTTTAAAAGAAGCGGGAACTTCTGATTTTGTGGTTTATGAAAAAGCGGATTCTGTCGGTGGTACTTGGCGTGATAACACTTATCCAGGACTCGCTTGTGATGTGCCAGCCCATTTTTATTGTTATAAAGATGAGCTATCGCCAAAGTGGAGTCACGTATTTGCGCCTGGTCAAGAGCTGCGCGAATATTTTGAGAAAGTAACTGAGAAGCGTGGCTTAACCGAGCACATTAAGTTCAATACTGAAATCGATGAAGCCAAATTTGAGGATGGTCGTTGGAAGATCAGAACTAAAGATGGGGAAACTGACGAAGCGGATGTTTTAGTCTGTGCAACGGGAGTATTACATCACCCTAATATTCCAGATATCCCAGGCAAAGATAGCTTTGCAGGCGCAAGTTTCCATAGCGCTCGTTGGGATCATAGCATTCCTCTTGAAGGCAAGCGTGTTGGTATCATCGGTAACGGCTCAACTGGCGTGCAAATTGTCAGTGCCTTGTCAGAGCAATGCGAGCAAGTGACCTTGTTTCAGCGCAGCGCCCAGTGGGTAATTAGTGCGCCCAATCCGGAGATTCCTAAACCACTACGCACTCTAGCGGCGAAAGTGCCAGTACTACAGCGCTTAGCCTATAACACTGCTGGTAAAGTTTTTACTAATCTCTTTCAAGCACCCTTGACCCCAGGTTGGCAGCGTACTTTCTTTAGTAAGAGTGCTAAAGGCAGTTTATCGCTAGTTAATGATGATGGTTTACGTGCGCGCTTGACCCCTGACTATGCACCGATGTGTAAGCGCATGATTTCTTCACCGACCTTTTATAAGGCCGTGCAACAGCCTAATGTCGAGGTTTGCACCACTCATATCGAGCGTATCGATCCTAAAGGGGTCGTAACTAAAGATGGCCAATTGCATGAGTTTGATGTTTTAGTCTTCGCCACTGGCTTTCACGCCCAGTCTTATATGCGTCCCATGCAAGTAACAGGCCGTGATGGCATAGCTTTAGACACCGCTTGGAACGAGGGGCCAATCGCTCATAACACCACGATGATTCCAGGTTTCCCAAACCTATTCACTTTGATGGGACCCAATAGTCCTATTGGTAACTCATCCTTAGTGCCGATTGCTGAAGCACAAGCACAGTATGCGATAAACTGGATGGATCGTATGCGCCGCGAAGGTATTATTGAGATTGAACCGACCGAGGAGGCCACCGAAGCCTTTTATGAAGAAGTGAATGAAGCTTTAGGCACTACCGTATGGACTAGTGGCTGTAATAGTTGGTATTTGAACGATGATGGTCGGCCAATCCTATGGCCATGGCCTTTAGAGGAGCTAACGCGCCGTCTCACCCAAATCGTGGAGTCCGATTTCCATATCAAGCGCAACGAAGAGGCAGCAGCTCAACTAGCGAACGGCTATAGTGCCGACTCAGCTGAGGAGTTCGACAGTCAGCTGCTAAAACCAGATACTTTGAGTCCTCGGCCGGATAAAGCTGCTAAGGCCGCCGCCAACGCTAAATCGACTGATGAAGTATCTAGAGCTGAAGCTATAGTTAGCGAATAGTAAATCCTTAGAAGTGTAAAATGCTTTAGGCCCAATACTAATAGCTTTATATAAGTAGAACAGTAAAACAAAAAGGTTGCTCACGCCGTATCTATTATGGTTTTAGTAACCTTTTTAGGTTAATAGAGTTTGTAACTACTGACTGTCCAATATTTTGACTACTACTGAAGACTACTTCTAGTCACCAGGATTCTCAAATAACTTCTCTATAGGCTTGCTATGAATAGTAGAGCTGTTAAATATCGACTCCGAATGAATGATTTTTTAATTACTTAAGTCTAAAGGTGTTGAGTGTGATTCTTAAAGCTACTTATTAGACTTTATTGTTGAGCAAATCATCTAATTGATATATCAAATTGAAAAGGTTGATAATAAGCTAGTCCAATTTATTTTGCTCAGACTTAGAAAGCCTATAATCGAGCTTTGCTCGACTGAGATTAAGTAGGCGTGCTGCTTTTGAGATGTTGCCATCGCATTGACTAACTGCAGCATTAATGATCCGGTCATTAAACTTTTCTAAGTCAAAACCTTCGTGAAATAAAGTTTCAACCATATCATTCATACGAGTGTCGTCAGCTATATGTAAGCTACCACTTGTGGCTGAGATTTTAAGTTTTTGACCATCCACACTATGCCTTTCTTGAATATTAGATAACAATAAATCATCAGCATCGATCATGTTCTGATTTTCATTGAGAATAACTGCTCGCTCGATAACGTTTTGTATTTCACGAACATTACCCGGCCAAGTATGTAGATTTAAATACTCACGAGCCTTATCTGTAAAGCCTTGAATGTTTTTTTGATACATAGCAGCATACTTCTGCAAAAAGAATTTTGCTAACAATAAAATATCTTCTTTACGTTCTCTAAGCGGCGGAATATGAATAGGAAAAGTACTCAATCTATAATATAAGTCTTCACGAAACTTGCCTTGTTGAACTGCTTTTAGTAAGTCCTCATTGGTTGCCACAATCACTCTAATATCTACTAATATATCGTGATAGCTGCCCACATGATTAAGCACCCCTTCTTGAAGTACCCTTAAAAGCGCGGCTTGGGCACGATGAGAAAGCTCAACCACTTCATCCAAAAACAAGGTACCAGAACTGGCAGCTTCAATTTTTCCTTTTCGAGATTGCGTAGCCCCAGTGAAAGCGCCTTTTTCTACCCCAAACAGCTCAGATTCAATCAAATCATTGGGGATGCTAGCGCAATTGATAGCGACAAACGGGTTTGCACTACGATCACTTGCCTCATGCAGTGCGGTAGCGAATATTTCTTTACCCACTCCCGTCTCACCTTGCAATAAGACAGTTGCTTTGGTTTTGGCAACTTTTCTCATTAGTGCCGTTGCTGTTTTAAAAGAAGGCGATTCACCAATCGCTGAGAAAAACCCTTCAGGTTTTATTCTTATATCAGGGTTTTGCCTTTTAAGCTCATCAAAATTACTACGGCGTTCAGATAGTTCTGTGTTTAAACGCTCAGCATTAAAGAACTTTTTGAGGTCCGTATCTTCTTCCCATTCCTCTAATGGTCTCCCTTCGATACGGCAGTGATCATAGCCCATAGCCGCGCACTGTACTTCTTTAAAAGCAATTTGCCGTCCAAAAAACGAGCTAGTATAACCACTGGCATAACCAAGCGAGCTAAAGCACACGGGCTTGTCCGACAAGCCATGAAACTTCTTGTGATAAGCCACTTCAAAGGAATGATGCCAATCAAAACTGGCATAAAACTGACCATCATCGAAGTTTACTACCATCTCATCAGGGACGACTTTTACCATTCCGCGAATAGTATGCAGTTGTGGCCCTGACAGAAACACTTCCTTCCAACTGCCGTCTGGACGAAGCTTTTTACTGATCTCTGCATCTTCTAAACCAGCAAAGTAGCCGTAACGAAAGAATAGTCGTTGAGTAATGTCACTGCCCAAATTTGAGTTCAAATCTTCACGCAGGCGCCATAGTGCATGAGCATGACTCAGCACCATGCGTTGACCGCCAAACCAGATCTTGCCTGAATGGACATCAAACTCTAAGTGTCCCAATAAGTCTTCAATGCTCTCAAAGAACTTCTCTTCCTTAGCGTCGGTATGGCGTTCCTCTTTAGCGAGCTCAAGCGAAGACTTGCCATTGGTTATTTGGGTAGGATGTAAGGCTTTTTCGGTTTCAAAAAGGTCTTTTTCAATATAAGAATATTTTGGCATATGATGCAGTCCTTGCAAAGCCTCAGGAGGTAATAGCTACTTAGTAGTTGTTCACTTTTATCAATCATCACACATATATTTTAATCGTGCAATTGCTCAAAACTGCTGATCATTAATCAAAAAAATAATTATTTCATCATTTCATGAAACTACATTTTTAGTTAAGCAAATAATGAAAATATAAAGTGTCATTTATTCTTGTATAAGATAGCTTGTTTTAAAATAATAAAAATATTATTAATAAAATCAGTTACTTATAAATAATATAATAAAGTTGGCATGCAACTTGTATGTTATTAGTTAAGAGATCAAAGTTTTTACAACCATTTTCTAAGTTTTAAAATTCAAATCATTTTATAGGTTGGCAGGATGCCAAATAAGGAGTTTAGGATGAATCCCGATAATGCTGTAGATAACCCCCTTTCTTTTAATGATCTGCCTAAATACGTTCGGGTCAGAAGCGAGCCGGATGCTAAGTTTGTGATGTTCGACTTTGCTATTGCCGATTCTAGTCTTTTTGTCGAGCTAGTATTACCTCCTGAAAGCTTTAAGGAGTTTTGCGCCAATAATAACGTTATAGATATGACACCTGAGCAAATGCATATTAACGATCAGGAAGATGCTAAATGGCGTTATGGCACAGAGTCTACCTTAGTAGGTCAAAACCATTCAGAAACTCGCAGTCATTAAACTTATTTCATCATGCAAATTGCAAATCACGGAAGGCGCTAGCAGCTAGAGCGCAATTATATATATCAAGGAGAACTAAGCATGTCTTTAGAAATCAAAACCTCAACACTTGAACCGATTCGCTATACCTTTGCCAATATCTCTCGACGCTTTGGTGACAAACCTGCGACTCGATATCAAGAAGCAACCTATGATGCGCAGGCAACCACTAACTTTCATTATCGGCCATTATGGAATCCTGATAAGACCCTTAATGATAAAAATTATACTGTTATTCAAATGGAGGATTGGTACGACCTGAAAGATCCGCGTCAGTTCTATTATGGGGCTTATGTGCAAAACCGTGCGCGCTTGCAGGACACTGCAGAAGGCAATTATAAGTTCTTTGAAAAGCGCGATTTGGTCGAAAACCTCAATGAAGATGTCGTAGAAGCGGTGACTTTTGGTCTGCTGCCATTACGTCATGTTGAGCAGACTGCTAACTTGAATTACATGTATGGCTCAGCTTACGGTTATGGTACGGCCATTACGCAAGCTTGTTTATATGCGGGTATGGATAGATTGGGTATGGCGCAATATCTGTCACGGATTGGCTTGCTTATGGATGGCAATACAAGTGACTCGCTCACCCAAGCCAAAGACTATTGGATGAATGATGAAGCGTGGCAAGGGGTTCGTGCGCTGTGTGAACATACCTTAATTATCAAAGATTGGTTTGAGTTGTTTATCGCGCAGTCTTTAGTAATGGATACCTTTATCCACGTAGTTCACTACCAGCATCTGGACAACTGGCTGGTCGAAAATGGTGGTCGTGATATCGCCATACTCACAGAGTTTATGCAAGATTGCTTTAAAGACATCACGGGCTGGAGTAATAGCGTTATCAAAACAGTAGTTGCTGAAAGTGAAGACAATAAAGAGCACTGCCAGCAATGGTTAGATAAATGGCAAGAAAAAGTCGTTACTGCGTATCGTCCATTGATTGAAAAGATGTTCGATGAAGAACAGGTGCTTATGGCACTCGATGATATTCAAGCACAATTGGCTAAACGCTGTAAAACAGTGGGCTTAAGCGTACAAGCCGCTGTCTAATTGCGTTTTAATTTGTCTTTATTGAAGTAACTAATGTCACCAACTTTATATGGTCATCAACTCTATTAGGAAAAGCTTATGTCAAAAGTATATTTGGCGCTACAAGACAACGATATGTCGCGCTATATCGTCCAAGCCGTTGAAGAAGATAATCCAGAAGTCGTGGTTACCTATCAGCCCGCTATGATTCGTATGGAATGTGAAGGTAGGCTAGTTGTCAATCGCGAAACAGTCGAAGAAAAACTAGGCCGTGAGTGGGAAATTCAAGAGCTACAACTCAGCTTAGTCACTCTAGGCGGCAACGTCGAAGAGGAAGAAGATTCGTTGACTCTGAGCTGGCAACAGTAATTAAACTTTAAGTTATTTGATTTTCAATCATATTTTATAACCTAGCATTTGCTAAGGAGTACAAAATGAACACCACTAAGACTGCTAAGAAATTAAATCTTAAGGACAAGTATAGAATACTCACTCGTGATCTTGATTGGGATTTTTCTTATGAAGATAAAAAAGAAGCTTTTCCATATGAAGAGTTTGAAGGTATTAAGATTACTGACTGGTCAAAATGGGAAGATCCTTTCCGCTTAACAATGGATACTTATTGGAAGTATCAGGCCGAAAAAGAGAAGAAACTCTATGCTATTTTTGATGCTTTCTCTCAAAATAATGGTCAGATGAATATCTCCGATCCCCGTTATCTTAATGCCATTAAGGTGTTTTTGACAGGCGTTACGCCATTAGAGTATCAAGCCTACCAAGGCTACGCTCATGTAGGTCGTCAGTTTGGCGGTATCGGTGCTCGTATTGCTTGTCAGATGCAGTCTATTGACGAGCTACGCCATGTGCAGACTCAGGTTCATGCCATGAGTCATTTCAATAAATACTTTAACGGCTTTCAAGACTGGAGCCACATGCATGATCGTGTCTGGTACTTATCTGTTCCTAAGTCGTTCTTTGAAGATGCGCGTTCAGCAGGGCCTTTTGAGTTTTTATTGGCCATTTCGT
>CBETCF010000038.1:0-13089 GCA_965534785.1 uncultured Psychrobacter sp. | reverse complement strand
GTCATAGCATTCAACAAAACCCGCAAACGATTTTGACTTTACGCCGCATTTTGTATGATCAATTACAGGAATAAGCTTATGTAGTGATAATTGATTAGTAAATCCCTTAATAGAGGGTTTATTTTTCAATAGTCACTCTATGACTGTAAGGTTTGCTTTGATAACATAGCAAGACTTGCACGCTTTACTTTGCAAGCGCATAATAATTAACAATAAATTATTGGCTAGTAACTTTATAGTTAGTCGATACAGCTAGCCAATAGATTTTATAGTATCAACCTAGATTTATAAGGACATAAATTCCACTTCAGCTAAGTCACCCTTGGCTATTGCCCGCGATACGATTGATAAATTGTGGACAGTTACTTGAGCGTATCACGGAAGCTTGCGCCCATCAGCTAATAGATATAGGTAACGTTTATGTTAGCCTCTCTTGTGATAGATCAGATGGATGCGCTGATGCTTGCGCGTATTCAGTTTGCCTTTGTGATCTCCTTCCATATTGTTTTTCCCGCTTTCTCTATCGGTCTAGCGAGTTTCTTGACCGTGCTTGAGTTTCGTTGGCTTAGAACGGGTGAGCCTATATATGCCGAAGTTTATAAGCATTGGGTCAAGATATTCGCAGTGGTGTTTGGCATGGGCGTGGTATCAGGCGTAGTCATGTCCTACCAGTTCGGCACCAATTGGGCAGTTTTCTCAGATAAAGCCGGTAACGTACTAGGGCCACTACTGGCCTATGAAGTCTTGACTGCTTTTTTCTTAGAAGCTTCCTTCTTAGGTATCATGCTCTTTGGTTGGGGACGCGTTAGCAAACGCATGCACTTTGCTTCCACCGCTATTGTGGCTATCGGTACGCTAATTTCAGGCTTTTGGATTTTGGCTGCTAATAGTTTTATGCAGACGCCGCAAGGTTTTATGTTGGGCGCTGATGGGCTGTTATATCCCACCAACTGGTTAGAGATTATCTTTAATCCCTCTTTCCCTTATCGTTACGCGCATATGATGACGGCTGCCTTTTTGACGACAGCTTTCGTTATTGGTGGTATCGGCGCTTATTACTTACGTTCAAAACGTCATGTCGATCATCGCAAGCATGGCCGAGTGATGCTAGGCATGGCGATGGTTATGGCGATATTTGTCGCGCCAGCGCAAGTATTGATTGGTGATATGCACGGTCTTAATACTTTGGAGCATCAGCCTGCTAAAGTTGCCGCTATGGAAGGGCTTTGGGAGGATGAACGCGGTGCGCCGCTGGTGTTGTTCGGCATTCCAGATCAAAAGGCTCAAAAAAACCATTACGAGGTTAAAATTCCTTATGTCTCTGGTCTAATATTGACCCATTCCTTAGATGGTGAAGTCAAAGGGCTTAAGAATTGGGCGCCAGAAGATCAACCCTACGTCCCTATTGTCTTTTGGTCATTTCGAGTGATGGTTGGCATCGGTACGTTAATGGTATTGGTCGGCTTATTTAGTCTTTATAAATACGTCAAAAAACAACATTTTTCTCCAGAAAGTAAATGGTTTCATCGAGCGTGGATGTTTATGACCCCCTTAGGGTTTGTTGCTTTGCTTGCAGGCTGGTTTGTCACTGAAACGGGTCGTCAGCCTTGGACCGTCTATGAAGTTATTCGTACTAGCGAAAGCATGTCACCACTAGCCGCGCAGCAAGTCGCTACTACTTTGATTGGTTTTATTGTGCTCTATATCTTTGTCTTTGGCGCGGGTAGTTTTTATATCCTACGCCTGATTGCGCAAGGGCCAAAACCTTATGAGGATCCAAGCGATAATAACTTCTATGAGCATTCGATTACTGAAGGTCAAGGTCGGACTTTAAGCGGCGATAATAATCCTGCCGAAAAGGTTAAAGAAGATCATGCAGATAATATGGATACTCCAGCAGACGATGCTGATGATGGAGGGCTACGCTAATGTTTAACTTCGGTGAAGTATTAGATTTACCCTTAATTTGGGGCGGCTTGATTGCCTTATCAGTCTTTGTCTATGTGTTGTTAGATGGGTTTGACTTGGGCTGTGGCATCTTATTTCCCTTTGCTGGCTCTGATAAGAATCGTAGCCGGATGATGAATTCAATTGCCCCTTTTTGGGATGGTAACGAGACTTGGTTAGTACTTGGCGGCGGTGGTTTGTTTGCCGCTTTCCCAGTCGCTTATGGCATTATTATGACCGGTCTCTACTTACCTGTGACCTTCATGCTGTTTGGGCTTATCATGCGCGGTGTCGCCTTTGAGTTTCGCTTTAAAGCCACTAAGCATCGTTACGTCTGGGACCTTTTCTTCTTTATAGGCTCTATCGCTGCTGCATTTTTCCAAGGCGTTATGCTTGGGGCCTTGATACACGGTTTAGAGGCTAGCAATCGCTTGTACACTGGTGGCCCTTTTGATTGGTTAAGCACTTTTTCAGTCCTTTGCGGTATCGCCGTTATTATTGGTTATGGATTACTAGGCTCTACTTGGCTAATTATCAAAACCGAACATACTTTGCAAGTATGGGCGCGTAAAGTATCCGGTTGGTTACTATCAGCCTTGGTTGTCGCTATGATAGTGGTTACCGTCTTTATGTATTTCTCTGATATCGATGCGCTTGAAGGTTGGTTTAGCTTTCCAGGACTGCTCTACTTGGCACCGATGCCTATTATTGTAGTATTACTATTCTTCTTAATGCGCAAGGATCTAACTTCAGAGCGTGAGTATCGCCCCTTTCTGTTGACAGTGGCCTTATTCCTGATGGGTTACATTGGCGTCTGCTTTGCCATCTTCCCATATATTGTGCCTTATCAGATGACTATCTATGAAGCCGCGGCAGCGGATACTTCGCTATCATTTATGTTGATTGGCGCGGTCATTATGCTGCCGATTATCTTAAGTTATACCGCTTTTGCCTACTATACCTTTAAGGGTAAAACTGACCATGAGCATATGTATTAACCAAAACGGCAAGGAGAGAGTAATGAAAAAACTCAGTAAAAAACAATCTCAATGGGCCTGGTTTGTAGGTTTGTACTTGGCCGGTTTTTTGACTATTTTTATTATTGCCCAACTGATTAAGCTGGCAATGGGCGTTTAAGTCTCACCTTTATTACCTTTACAAAAAAAGCGACACTAATAAAATAATTAGTGCCGCTTTTTTTGGCTTTATAAATTTACGATTTAAGCGCCCTTATGATTGCCTGCACTTTTACTCTCTATAAACTCATTCACTTGCGTTAAGCGCTCGGGCGTACCGACATCTATCCAATTATCAGTAATAATTTCAGCAGTGACCTGAAATTTTAGCATAGCTTGTCTTAATAGCGGTGCTAGTGGCGCCGGTTGACCCGTGACTAGACCATCGAGCAAACGTGGCGACATCACGCTAATACCAGCAAAAGTATATTTGTCCGCATCCCCTATCGGCTGCTCACTGGCCAAACCATTATTAATGGCAAAATCACCGCCATTATTATGTTCAGGATTATCAATCAATAATAAGTGCGCCCGTTGATCGGCTCCAAGCTCGTAGTTTATTAATGGCGCAAAGTCATAAGTGGTCCAAACGTCAGAGTTCACTAAGATAAAGGGCGCATCCTGCAACTTCTCAGTCGCAAGCGCCTGATATATTCCGCCAGCCGTCTCTAATGGCTCATCGCTCTCAACTGACCAATGCAAGGTGACGCCATATTGTGAGCCATCACCTAAAGTCGCCTTAAGCTTATCAGCAAGCCAAGAAGCATTAATAGTAATATCGGTAATACCTACCGCTTGTAGAGCTTTGATGTGCCAGACGATTAACGGCTGACCACCCACTTCGACCAACGGCTTCGGAGTCTTAAGAGTTAATGGACGTAAGCGCGTGCCCTTACCTGCTGCTAGTATCATTGCTTGCGTTATTGCCGCCATGCTCACTCCTTTATTAAAGTACTATTTTTGGAAATGCTTAGTTTCTTAAAATTTTGCCTACTGTTAGATATACTGCTGCACAAACTTAGTTTGATAAGCAGGTAGTACGGTCTCTATCATCCATTCATTGAAGGGTTTGACTGCTAATTGCATCTGCTCATTACCCTGCGCTGCGAGCCATTCAAGCTCAAAGAGCAAATCACTCATTACCTTTGGAATATTGGTTAGATAACGATTTTTGCCATCGCGCTCAAATAGACGAATAAAGATACCGAGCACCTTCAAATGACGCTGTACCCCCATCACATTAACATCATTTTCAAACTGCTTAGCATTATCAGTGGTAGTCAATCCAGCTTGTTGCTGTAATTGCCAAAAGTCATTAATCCAGCTAGAGACTTGTGACTCAGACCAATCGACATAAGCATCTCTAACTAACGATACCAAGTCATAGCTATAAGCACCGATAACCGCATCTTGAAAGTCAATGACGCCTAATTGCAAGTGGTCTGCTTGATCTTGCATTAGATTGCGACTGTGATAGTCACGATGGACGATAACTTGCGGTTGCGCCAGAATCTCAGTGATTAACGCGGCTTTAAGGTTTTCCCAGAGGGTTTTGTCTAAGGGCACCTCAATATGAGGAATAAACCAATCACTGAATAAGTCCATCTCTCGATTAAGAAGCTCAGTATCATAATCTGCTAATTGATGATCGTTTCTGGCGGTTTCAATAGGCACTTGCTGCAAAGCCATTAGCGTATTCATAGCGGATTGATAATACTCGTCAACTTGCGTAGGCGTTGCTTCAACCAAAAGATGGGCAAATTCTACTGAGCCAAAATCTTGCAGCACTAAAAACCCTTGCTCAATATCTTGAGCGATGAGCGTAGGAACATTGATAGCCGGTGCCATCAAAGCCGCTACGTTAATGAACTGCTGCATAGCCTGTTGCTCATCAGCAGAATCCATTACCATATAATGCTTAGCTTTATGATTATCGGACTGACTCGCTAATTGTAGACGATGATATTGGCGACTACTGGCATCGCCTGGTAAGCTATCAAGCTTAAAGTCTTCGGTCTCAAACACTTGCTGCAACCAGTTGACCAACTGCTGTTGGCGCTTATCGACTGACGCGATATTATTGTCACTCACTACTGAGGCTTGAGAATTAGTAGGAGGATTAGAGTTCATAGTCTTTTTATCTGTCATAGCGTTAGTGCTCACAAAAAATCGTCGGTTAAATATAGTGATAAGTCAGGCAAATACTTGCTAAAATAACGAACCCTTTATAAGTACAAGTTAATAGGTACGATATAGGCGCTAGACAATTTGATAAGTCCTTATTAAAAGGATGCTAATATCAAAAAAGCCTTGCTCCCTTATAAAATTTGATGAATAGTGTAGCTGATTTGGTTTTTTTTGACTATCATAAGTCCAATTAATTGTCGCTCTGCTTATTGTCGTTATAATAATAAGCTTAATAGGCATTACTAATAGCTTATCAAACGGGCTTTATTAGATAACTACTGCTGCATTTAGTAACCGTCTCAATGCTAACCCAATAGGCTCTGCAATCATAGGTGTGCCCTTGTTATATTCTCCGCTTTACCAAAGCATTCGCATGATTTTGTTCGGTGCGTTAAGTTTATCGAGCTTAACTGTCGGTGCCGCTATCATTGATAATGATCAACAGATCAGCAATCCGCTAGCTACTGATATAACAAGCCGCCCTGCAGCTAACTTAGCTATGGACAGTTATAGCGAGCAGAACGAGGAAGTAAAGAGTGCGTTGGACATTACAGAGATTAATGATCGCACTGCTATAGAACCTACAACGACTGTAAATGAGAATCGCAGCTTACAGAATGAAGAGTCGCAAACTACTAATACCGCTAATGCCATTAATGCTAATACTGATGAAAAACTCGATCTTGAAGACGATAGCATCCAAGCTAGTTTAGTACGTCTAGCAGAATTTTACGATTTAAAGCCAGATGCTAAAGCTAATAACGAGATTCTAAAAGAGGCTAATAGTTCTGATACTCCTATAACCAATAATCTATCAGAATCTTTAACCAATGACTCACATGCCTCGGCTCAGACTCTACCAAAATTAGGGACTGATTTGAAGGTTGTGCCGATTACTATCGATAATGCGCCGCGCTGTGAAGGCCAATGGATCTATCCTCCCAGCAACCCAAATTATCAACGCGCTATAAACGAGGCTAATGCGGATTCAAACAGCTCAATCAATAACCAAGGCTCGCTGTTCGCTGAATCTGACTACGGCTATTATGATAACGTTGACTATGCTGAGCTATCGGGAAATGTAATACTCGATCAAGGCGATCAGCATATCGAAGCGGATAAAGTGGTCTTAGATCTGACTAGTGGCGTAGCGGCAGCGCAAGGTAGAGTGATGTTCACCGATCAAGCGATTGGCAATACTCAAACGCGCAGGCGCAGTATTAACAGTAATAATCGTTCGGTAGTCAGTCTCAACGACCAAGCAGCACAAGGCGGCCTAATTGGGGTGGCTGATAACTTGGCTTACAATACTGAAACTGGACAATCGACTGCCAGTGATGTGGCGTTTGCTAGTGTGCCATTGCAAGCACATGGTTATGCCAAAAAGCTCAATCGTCCTAATGACAGTCAATACGAGCTCGATAACGTCATGTTTACCACTTGCCCGCCCACTGATCGCAAGTGGCAGCTTGAGGCCAAAAGTATTGATTTAGATACTGATACGGGTCGCGGTGAGGCTCGCAACACCACTTTCAAAATCGCTGATGTGCCAGTATTTTATCTGCCTTACTTTAATTTTCCCATTGACTCGCGCCGTAGTAGTGGTTTTTTATTACCTAACGCTAGCATCGATAGTGACAGCGGTTTAGAAATTGATATCCCTTATTATTTCAATATAGCGCCTAATTATGACGCTACCCTTAACACTCATATTTATACCAATCGTAATCCTATGCTTTCGGGTGAGTTCCGTTATTTGACGGATGGTTATGGTGAAGGGATAGTTAATGGCTCTTATCTGCCTAACGATAAAGAATATAATGATGAGGATCGTAGCAGTCTTTTTTATGATCACTACTGGACCTCGAGTAGTATTCCGCGCTTAAGTGGCGATGCCAAATATAGCTATGTGTCTGACGCTGACTATCTTAATGATTTTGATACTTTAGGCTTAGCAGACAATACTCTTAACTTACCGCGCCGTGCTAGGCTGAATTATTATAACGATTATGTTAATGGTGAATTAAAAGTCGAAACGTATCAGACCTTGGATGCTATTACCAATGATGGGCTGCGCTTAGAGGATAAAGATAAACCCTATTCACGTTTGCCACAGTTGTCGTTGAACTATCGTCTGCCTTGGTTAGAGGGCATAGACTTCACCGGTGTGCACGACTCAGCCTATTTTAAGAAGTCTATCAATGATGAGTCTGAACCCGAAAAAAGTGGTGTTAGAGTTTATAATAAGTTAAGTGCGGCCTATCCTATCAACAAAACTTGGGGCTATATCTATCCTAAATTAAGCTTACAGCATCTTTATACCTCTTATGATCAAGATAGCTTAGATGCCAATAATCTCAACGAAAGAGATGGTAGTCAGTCGGTATTTGTGCCACAAGCCAGTATCGATGCGGGTTTGAACTTTTATCAAGCGGGTTCACCTTTTGGTGCATTTGATAATACTATGGGTGGCTATCAGCTGCTTAGTCCACGCTTGAAATACACTTACTCGCCTTTTAAAGATCAAAATGACATTCCTAACTTTAACAGTCGCATAGCCTCTATCAACTACGAGCAGCTATTTTCAGACAGTTGGTTCTTAGGTTATGATCGTCTGCAAGACTTGCATGCTATTACTCCTGGCATTAATTATCGTTACATCGACGCAACGGGTGTGACACGTTTTGATGGTAGCATTGCAGAGCAATTTTATTTTGATGATGGCCGAGTGACTTTGGAAGGTCAAACACCAGTATTCAATAACTCCTCGTCAGGAATGGTTTGGGATGCTAGCGCTCAACCCTATAATAACGTCTGGGTTGATGTCAGCGGTGCGCTAAATAGTAGTTATGATTTAAATTATGTAACTACTGAACTACGTTATCAGCCCACTGATAATAGCTTATTCAACGTCGGCTTTGTCAAACGTCAAGAAGATCAAAATACCAATCAGTTGCCAATTTCAGCGGTTACCGCATCGGCTATTTTCCCGATAAATACGAATTGGCGAGTGCTAGCACAAGGTCAGTATGACTATCGGCGCAACCAAACTCTTGATGCGCTAGTCGGTATCGATTACGAGGACTGTTGTTTTGGTTTTGCGGTCTACGGTCGTCGTTATTATAATGACTTGAATATCAACGATAAGCCCAATCAAGCTATTATGGCTGAAATTAGACTGAATGGTTTGGGCAGTGGTAATGGTCGTTTGACGCGACTATTATCAGATAAAGTCTTAGGTTTTGAGCCCGTACAAAACGCTTGGAAAGATTGAAAACGTGAGCTTTAGCAACTATCAACATACTATGACGACTCAACAAGACACTATTTAACCCTATGAGTGTACCCAGTTTGATCTAATATAAAAGCGTATGCCGCTGATCAACCCGTACCTGATATGATGACATCAATAAGGATTATCATGAGACTTTTTTCTTTACGCCAGACCAGCCGCGCCGTATTAATGACTATGGGTACGAGTATGGGTCTCATACTTGCCCTTAATGCTCAAGCGGCCACCGTCAAACCTGCAGTAAGCCAAGCCACTAGCGTCAATAATCAGAACGCTAATCGCTTAACGCCAGCCACTAGTAGCGATGGTATTATTGCGCTAGTAAATGATAATGCTATCCTGAAAAGCGATCTTATTACTGCTATTACTCAGACTCAAGCGCGTGCACAGGCGGCAGGGCAGCCTATTGCTAACTCGCCACAACTACAGTCTGAGGTGCTAAACGGCCTTATCCAACGTGAATTACAGCTATCCTTAGTCAATCGTCTTGGCCTCCAACCTGATGATGCGGCAATAAACCAGCGTTTAGCGCAAATAGCTCAAGGCGAAGGTGTGAACAGTTTGGCCGCCCTACAACAAAAGCTTGATGCCAGTCAACCTGGTAGCTATTCTGCTCTACGGGCAAAATTGATTGAAGACGCCTCTATTCAAGCTCTACAGCAGCGTCAAATCAGTAGCCGAGTCCGCATCAGTGAGCAGGATATCGATGCGTTTTTGTCCTCGCCTGAAGCTAAACGTCTCAACCAAAACGAATATCAAACTATTCATGTCCGCGTGCCTTATATGGATGACTATAGCCGTCTCTCAGAAGCGCAACGTCAGCAAGCACTTGCAGTGGCAAAAACTCTACGTACGCGCTTATTAGAGCCTAATGTGGATGTAGAGGCTGCAGTAAGCGCTACTCAAGGCAATTACCCTATTCCTTTGCAAGGTGGCGATATGGGCTTTCATAAAGCCTCGTCTCTACCTACCGAGTTATCCAGTCAGATTACTAAGCTTGCTGTCGGCGAAGTAAGCGAGCCGCTAATTACCCCAGAAGGTATTGATATCGTCAAACTGGCTAATAAAAATAGCAGTGATAAAAAGATTGTGCCACAGTGGAATGCACGCCATATCTTAGTCAAAGTCGATGAACTACAGACCGATAGTCTCGCTGAACAAAAGATTAATGACTTATATGAGCAGCTGCGTCAAGGGGCAGATTTTGCTAGTTTAGCATCGACTTATTCTGATGATCCAGGCTCTGCTGGGCGCGGCGGCGATCTGAGTTGGGTTAGCGAAGGGGATATGGTCGGACCGTTTGAAGCCATTATGAAAAGTACCACTGTTGGTGACTATTCAGCGCCTTTTAAGAGTCAATTTGGTTGGCATATCCTAAAAGTAGATGACCAGCGTCAGCAAGATGTCAGTGATGAGTATCGCCGTGATATGGCTCGCCAAGCGCTGTTTCAACGCTCAGCTCCTCAAGCCACAGAAGATTGGCTACAAGAGCTAAGAGCTGGGGCTTATATACAAGTGATTGAATAATTTGATAGAAGGGTTCGGTACCGCTGACTCTAGTGTCATGAATAAGGGGATGTGCTAATGCATATCCCCTTTTTTTGGTCTTTTTATTTGGCTCTATTCTAATAAACCTTAATCATTGTCAAAGAACAAGAAAAAACCCGAACCTTGGGCAATAGGTTCGGGTTTATTATTTCATATTATTATTATTATGTCCTTGCTGACTGATTCTACGTCGCAAATATTAGCTTACAGATTAAGGTTTTATCCAATATCATCAGCCTCAACACTGCATCCATGACTATCCTTGTGTTGATGACTGTATTGTATGACAACTCAGGAGAGCTAACTAGACGCCAAAAGCACTATTTTCTGTACGCATATGCTTACACTAGCCACCAATGAATATCAAAGATATAAATAATAGTCTAGATTGGTTCTACTCTTGGCTCTGCTGCTTTTTTGCTATTTTCTTCTGCATGTTCTTTTGAGACTTTTTGCCCTTCTTCTTTGCCAGCCTCTATCTTTTCATTAGTCTCTTTTATATCTTCAGCATCAGTCGTCGGTGCGTTTTGCTCTTGTTTACTGGTTTCTTTAGGCTCGTATTGCAAGGTAGTCATTACTGGAAAATGGTCGGAGCCAATAGAAGGCATACGTTTGATATCCACTACCGTAAAACAAGCACTGTGAAAGATATGATCAAGCGCCCAGCGTAAAAACGGATATTTGACATGAAAAGTATTGATAAAGTGGCGGCCGATACGTGGATCTAGCAGGCCTGAGATACGCTGAAAACGGCGAGTGGTTTTTGACCAAGCGACATCGTTAAGATCTCCGGCTAATATGGCCGTTTGCTCCTGCTCCTTAATATGTTTACCAACCATAAGTAATTCAGCATCACGAGTGGTCGATTTATCAGCCTCAGTAGGGCTTGGCGGCATAGGATGCAAACAATACAACCAAATGACGCGCCCGCCTGGTAAACGCAATTGACTATGAATGGAGGGGATATCATCGATAATAAGGTACTTAACTTCAGGCTCTATTAGCTCGAGCTTTGAGTACAAGTGCATACCATATAAGTTATCTAGTGGTACTTTGACAGTATAAGGATAATCGGCCTCTATTTGCTCAAGGGCTTGCTCCCATTTCTTATCCGTCTCTAAAGCAATCAAAATATCAGGGTTTTTGTCGTTAACCAAATCGACTAAGTCTTGTTTCTGCTCATTAGGAGTCAGCACGTTTGACACCATAATCTTAATTTGTTGCTTGGCAAGCTCGGCATCCTCTGTTGCAGCTTGGACTTCCTTTTTCCATAACCTAGTGTATGGCAATACCATTCGCAGCTGATAAGCTAACGTAACACTCAAGACTGCAAATAGTAGCCACTGCCCTGTTTGCCACTCTGAGCCAAACAAAACCATGCCTATCCAAGCAATAACGCCTAGCACCATAATCTGAATACGCGGGAACTCAACCCCTCTCACCCACCAATTATCGAGAGGCAACCATCCCCAAACCGTTACAAAGGCAATAAACCCTGCCAACCATTGCACGCCGTAATATAGCAAAGAGATATCCATAATTTGATTAACCATTGATTAAAATGAGCACTAAGCCAGTAATTATTAAACCAGTAACAAAATCTGATTTAAGACGCCTTACTCTATCACTCCATTGAGCCAAAAAACATTATAATACGTTACTGCCTGAGCGATTCTTAAGTTGTACTAAAAATAAATGGATTTATTGAAAAAATCTTGCTTTTTCGCTTCATTCACGGCATTGTTATTGGTTGGCATTGTAACAAACATTCGTAAAAGAGGAAGTCGTTTCATGAGTAATTTAGCAGTAGGTCTGGTAGGTTGGCGCGGCATGGTCGGTTCTGTGCTAATAGAGCGCATGCGTGAAGAAAAAGACTTTGCAGGTATAACTCCGGTGTTTTTTTCGACTAGCAATAGCGGTGGTGATGCCCCAAGCTTTGATGGTATTAGCCCAAGCAAACTCAAAGATGCTCATGATATTAAGGCGCTAGCTGATTGCGATATTATTATTACCTGCCAAGGTGGCGACTATACCCAAAAGGTCCATCAGCCGCTACGTGATAGTGGTTGGAAAGGCTATTGGATCGATGCGGCTAGCACCTTGCGTATGCAAGATGACAGTATCATCATTTTGGATCCAGTCAATCGTAGCGTCATTGATAACGCTTTAGCTAACGGTACCAAAGACTTTATCGGCGGCAACTGTACAGTGTCCTTGATGCTAATGGCTATTGGTGAGTTATTTAATAGAGGCTGGGTGGAATGGGTCAGTGCCATGACTTATCAAGCAGCTAGCGGCTCTGGCGCGAATAATATGCGTGAGCTAATCGAAGGTATGGGTGTGCTACGTGACGCGGTTAAAGACGAGTTAGCTGATCCTGCCAGTGCTATTTTAGATATCGATAAAAAGATTGCTGAGACGCAGCGTTCTGCTGACTTTCCTCAGCAATATTTTGGTGTGCCCTTAGCCGGTAGCTTGATTCCTTATATCGATGTGCAGTTAGACAATAAGCAATCAAAAGAAGAGTGGAAAGGCGGCGTTGAAACCAATAAAATCCTCGGTAACTCTGAAGCTGACAATATTGCTATCGATGGTATGTGTGTGCGTATCGGTGCCATGCGTTGTCATGCACAAGGCCTCACTATCAAGCTTAAAAAAGATATTCCATTAGAGGAAATCGAAGCGGCATTAAAGAACAGCGGCAATCAGTGGTTAGATGTGGTAGAAGATGATAAAGAAGCGACTATCAATCGTCTAACGCCAGTAGCGGTTACTGGTACTTTGACCGTTGCCATTGGTCGCCTGCGTAAGCTAAATATGGGCCCTGAGTATTTAGGAGCATTCACGGTTGGTGATCAGCTATTGTGGGGCGCAGCTGAGCCACTGCGCCGGATGCTAAATATCATTCGTGAGCAAAACACTTAAGCTGAAAATAACTAATTAACTTTGCTTATTTGTATTAATTGATAATTTGAAAAAAGACAGCGCTTGCTGTCTTTTTTATTGCAGATTGATGTAGCCACTGTTAGCTTCTATTCATAGCGAATAATGATCTCGTTACGACGCATAAAAGGTAGCGTCCATGGTGGATTATAACGG
>CBETCF010000037.1:0-13104 GCA_965534785.1 uncultured Psychrobacter sp. | reverse complement strand
GCTAGTTTAGCCTTTTTATATATTCGATTCTAAATAAGTAATAAGAGCGTTAATCTATAGCTTAGCTTTATCAGTCTACCTAGTACAAGCTTATATTAAAACATGCATTTAATAACCTTCAGATTAAAGATATAATTATAGTGTGGATTTAGCTACTCTAATAATTAATATTAGCTAAGTTGACATGCTATCCAAAATCTGAGTAATGATTGTTATCAGATATCTCTTTTATCCAGCAACAAAGGGTACGTGTGGCATGGATCTAAAAAGTATTGAAAAAATTGAAAAAAAGGCCGGCTTTAGTCGCGGAGAAGCGCTACGTATGTCTTGGGTGTTGGCCTTTATTTTGGGTGTGATGCTATATACGCACTTTAACACCCCTGATGTCCCTGGTCGTATGATGCTGATAGTCGCGGCGATGATCGGCGGCTATATGGCTCTAAATATCGGTGCGAATGACGTTGCTAATAATGTCGGGCCCGCTGTGGGCTCGCAGGCTTTGACTATGTTCGGTGCAATTATCATCGCCGGCATATTTGAGGCGGCTGGGGCTTTGATTGCCGGTGGCGATGTGGTCAGTACTATTAAAAACGGCATCATAGATCCCAGTTTGATTGGCAACAGTGATGTGTTTATTTGGCTGATGATGGCAGCATTACTGGCAGGGGCGGTGTGGCTAAACTTTGCCACGGCGATAGGCGCGCCAGTGTCCACCACGCATTCGATCGTCGGTGGGGTGATGGGCGCTGGTATCGCAGCGGGTGGCTGGGGCATAGTCAATTGGGAGCAAATGATAGCCATAGTTTCGAGTTGGGTCATCTCTCCAGTATTGGGCGGGATTATTGCTGCCGCTTTTCTGCTACTTATCAAACACACCATTACTTACAAAGATGACAAAATAACAGCCGCTAAACGTATTGTGCCTTTATTGATAATGCTAATGGTATGGTCATTTACCAGTTATTTGATTATGAAAGGCCTAAAAAACCTTTGGGAGATTAGCTTTTTTGGTGCATTAGCTATCGGACTTTTAGTGGCGATTATCATCTATTTTATTACTAAGCCGCTAATCGCCCGGGCAGCGGATAAGCTTGAAAATGATAAAGACGCTATTAATGCGCTTTTTACCGCACCGCTCATATTTGCAGCAGCCATGCTTAGCTTTGCGCATGGCGCTAATGATGTGGCTAACGCTATTGGGCCATTAGCAGCGATTAATGATGCGATTACCAGTGGCGGCATTGCGAGCGCCGCGGCTATTCCTTTATGGGTGATGATGGTTGGAGCCTTAGGGATAGTGTTAGGCTTAGCATTATATGGACCCAAGCTGATTCGCACTGTGGGATCGGAGATTACTGAGCTTAATAAGATGCGCGCCTTTAGCGTGGCTATGGCAGCGTCCATTACCGTCATCATAGCTTCACAATTAGGCTTACCAGTGAGCTCTACGCATATTGCTGTGGGCGGTATCTTTGGGGTAGGGTTTTTACGCGAGTATATCAAAAAGTCTTATAGTCGTATGGTCGATGAAATTATGCAGCACCATGAAGAGGCTGAACATGAAGAGGTAGCGACTTTTTTGGAGGACTTTCACAAAGCTACGGTAGCTGGTAAACAAAAAATGCTGCAAGCCTTAAAAGAGAACAATACCGAGACTCAATTTAGTAAACGTGAAAGAAAGAATCTAAAAAAGGTGTATAAAAATGAGTTGGTAAAGCGCTCGGCACTATTAAGAATTGCCGCAGCTTGGGTGATAACTGTACCCGCTTCTGCGGTTTTGGCAGCGCTTATTTTTTATACCATCAGAGGAGCACTGCTACCTTAACTATTCAGCTTTAAAGCATTACTAAAAAAGCATCATCGCGACACCATGAATGGATAATCAAGCGCATGTATAGAAAGTTAATATTGAGCAGCGTCTTTATCATTTTAGCTTATGGCTTTTGGGTGAGTCCAAACCTAAAGCAGATTAGTGCCGGTGTGGCGATATTCTTATTTGGTATGCTAGCGCTAGAAGAGGGCTTTAGAGCTTTTACCGGCGGACTACTAGAAAAAATTCTAAAAAAGACCACTACTGGTCTTTGGAAAAGCATGAGCTTTGGCGTAGTCACTACCACTTTGATGCAATCAAGCTCTTTAGTTTCAGTACTGGCTATCTCATTTTTATCAGCTGGGCTAATCAGCTTAGTATCAGGTATTGGTATCATTTTTGGCGCCAATTTAGGCACAACGACAGGAGCTTGGTTAGTCGCTGGTTTGGGTCTAAAAGTAGATATCGCTGCTTATGCCATGCCGATGCTAGTGTTTGGCGTTATTTTAATACTACAAAAGTCCAAACATTTAAAAGGTGTCGGCTACATACTAGCCGGGCTCGGATTCTTGTTTCTGGGTATCTCCTTTATGAAAGAGGGTTTTGAGCTCTTTCGTGAAAATATCGACCTGACCGCTTATGCTATGACGGGCCTCAAAGGCTTGCTACTTTATACCTTGATTGGTATTGTCGCGACAGTGGTTATGCAGTCTAGCCACGCCACGCTAGTGCTGATAATAACCGCTTTAGCCAGTCAGCAAATCACTTATGACAACGCATTAGCGCTAGCCATTGGCAGTAATGTCGGCACGACCATCACTGCCATAATCGGTGCTATCAGCGCTGGCGTCAACGGTAAACGGCTAGCTGCCGCCCATTTAGTATTTAACGTCATCACGGGACTAGTAGCAATCGCTTTAATCTCCCAGTTGATGATATCGGTTGATTGGTTGTCCGAGCGCTTGAATATAGCCGATGACAACTACACCCTCAAACTAGCGGTATTTCATACTTTGTTTAATCTATTAGGCGTCATTTTGATGGTGCCTTTCATTAATAGATTAGCAGACACCATCACGAAACTCCTCCCTGATCAAACCTTTGAGGTGGCAGAACCCATTTATTTAATAGATTCCGCTCTAGAAATTCCTGAGCTTGCAGTAGAGGCGGTGTATAAAGAAACTTTAAACTTAGCTAACTATTTCTTTGGCATACTTTGTCACGGATTGAGTTTCAAACTTGCCGATATCCGTTCAAACACTCCAATAGAAAAGGTTATAGAGTCTTTTGAAAAACCGATTCCTATCAATTTGGATGAAGAATACACCACCAAAATCAAAGGGCTTTATGCAGAGATAGTTAACTACATTGGTCAGATAAATAACGAAAATATATCGCCTGCACAAAATAATAAAATATTTGAGCTACGCTCGGCCGGTAGTAGTATGCTGGCGGCTATCAAAAGTACTAAGCATCTACATAAAAATCTATCTCAATATTTGAATCACCCTAACCCTTATGTAAGAGCGGAGTATAATAAGATTCGCTATCGGTTGGGCAGCATTCTTAGAAGTCTTATTGAAATACAAGATAATCCTGATGAGATTAATGAATTTAGAACGATACTACCAACTATTGAGGCTATGAGAATAGGTGTGGTTCAAGCAGATCAGCAATTTATAATCGATATCAACCAGCTAATTCGAGAGAGAAAGATCACCGCTGCTATGGCGACCTCTTTAATGAATGACAATAGTTATACCCATAATATCGCCAATCAGCTGTTGGAGATTGCCACGATATTATTTAAAAGTACCGACACTGATGTCTATGAAATCGAACAAAGCTTAATGCTAGATGAGCAAGAAATCACTGAAGCTATTGCTGCTCGCCAGCTCAAAGAAAAGGGGTATGAGTGATGAAAACCAGTAAACTGATACAAAAAGCAGAAGAGTTTTTGGGAAGCGATAACCGCAAGCGTAAAGAGAAAATAAAGCACTTAAAGCACGCCCTTAAAAAGCTAAGCAAGCGTGAAAAGGAGCTTGAAATAAAGTTTGCAGAAGATAGAGGTGATAAAGAGAAAATATCGAATGAGCTAGCCTTGATTCATGCTCATAGAAAAAAAGGTCTAAAGCTATTAAAACAACTACAAAAAGAGCGCAAGGAAGCCAAAAAAGCAAAAGAGGCGAAAAGACTGAAGAAGCTAAATAGCTAGCAGTCTGAACTAATAGATTAAATCAATCTCAATAAAAAAGCCCATTTAGCATAAGTTATAATATGCTAAACAGGCTTCTTTACTTTCATCAATCTAAATTAACGATTAGGCAGAATGTCTTTGATCGCGTCACGTAAATCATGCAGGGCAGTGACTGTACTGTCCCAATCTAGGCAACCATCAGTAATAGATTTGCCGTACTCAAGCTGGCTTAGATCGGCAGTGAGTTTTTGATTACCCCCTTTTAGATGGCTCTCAATCATCATGCCGATAATAGATTTATTACCATTTCGGATTTGCTCAGCGACGTTATTAATAACCATCGGTTGCAAGTAGGGATCTTTACCTGAGTTGGCATGGCTTGAGTCAATCATAATCTTGGTGCTAGTTTTACCTTTCTCTAGCTCATTTTCAGCTGCTGCTACTGCTGTTTCATCATAGTTAGGTTTGCCGTTACCACCGCGCAGTACCACATGAGCGTATGGGTTACCTTTAGATTTGATGATAGAGACTTGACCATCAGCTGATAGACCTAAGAAGCTATGACCTTCTTTCACCGCTTGCATAGCATTGACGGCGACTGTCATACCACCATCGGTACCGTTTTTGAAGCCAACCGGGCAAGATAAACCTGAGCTCATCTCACGATGCGTTTGGCTCTCAGTAGTACGAGCGCCAATTGCTGACCAACTAATTAGATCCTGCATGTACTGCGGTGTATTCGGATCAAGCGCTTCAGTGGCGCAAGGTAAGCCTTTTTCATTCAAATCAATCAGTAGCTTACGAGCGCTATGCAGACCCTTTTCAATATCGAAGCTGTCATTCATATCAGGATCGTTAATCATACCTTTCCAGCCGACCGTGGTACGCGGCTTTTCAAAATAGACTCGCATCACCACAAAGATACTATCTTCGACTTCTTTAGCCAATATAGCTAAGCGATCGGCATATTCGTGAGCGGCTTTTATATCGTGAATAGAGCAAGGGCCAATAACCACAAACAAGCGCTTGTCTTTACCATCCAAAATATCTTGGATAGTATGGCGACCTTTTAGTACCGTTTTATAGGCGGCATCAGTAAGCGGTAGCTCAGTTTTTAACTCGGCGGGAGTGATTAAAGGGATGAATTGTTCAATATTCACGTCATCAATATCTGCGTTATGGGTAGCTGTTGTAGTCATGGTTATATATCATCTAGCTGATTTATAGGAATAATCATTATGCGGTCTAAAGCGCGCGTTGACAAGGGCAGTCGGTCAGTTAATTGACTCATAACTGGAATGTGAAAACCAAAATTTTGTTATACTTGGTTTTTTATGATTATATTTTCCGCTATTTTTTAACATTAAAGGTTTGTCATGACAAATATTGCTAAGCCTAAAGCTGCGACCGAACTTATAGAGACTCAAGAGGAGCGTTCGCTGTTATCAGCGCCATTAGTGATAGGAATCGTGGCTGGTGAAGTGTCGGGCGATAGCCTTGGGGCTGACTTCATGCAGCAGATGAATAATTTGCGCGATGATATCGTCTGGGTAGGGGTTGGTGGTGCTAAGATGCAAGCGCAGGGGCTGCAAAGTCTGTTTCCCTTAGCGCGTCTAGCGGTGATGGGTTTGGTTGAAGTTGTCTCACAACTGTCTGATTTATTCAAAGCGCGCCGAGAGTTACTAACTGCGTTTGCAGCCGCTGATATTGATTGGTTTATTGGTGTCGATGCGCCTGATTTTAATTTGCGCGTCTCTAAGAAGCTCAAGCCCAAAGGCGTATTTTGTGTGCAGTATGTTAGTCCCTCTATTTGGGCTTGGCGCGAGTCGCGTATTCATGGCATAAAAGAAGCGACCAACTTAGTGCTTTGTCTATTTCCATTCGAGTTGCCAGTTTACGAACGTTATAACCATCCGGCGATTTGTGTGGGTCATCCGCTGCTGAGAACTTTAGATACTAAGCTTGTTGAGACGCCGACCAATCAGTTACGTAGTGAGCTCGTTTGGCATAATGATGGCTTACAACAGTTCTTCATCGAGCGTTTCGAGGCAGTCAGCCAGCTTATTTGTGTGATGCCAGGGTCACGGCGCGGTGAGATTACCGCCATTTTACCTTTGATGTTAGATGGGATTCAAAGGCTGTTATTGGTAGATCCTAAGCTGTGCTTTATTATTCCGACCGTCGATCAGAATCATCAATATATCGTCCAAGAAGTGATAGATAAGCGCTCTGAGCAATTACGCGCTGCTATCGTAGTAGTCTATGATGATAGTCAGTCGGCCTTTAGTCAGCAAGCTATGGCAGCCTCCGATATTATTATGCTAGCCTCAGGCACGGCTACTTTAGAGGCGATGCTCCTTGAGCGTCCTATGGTGGTGATTTATCAGCTCAATCAGTTAACCTATCAGATAGCCAAGCGTTTGGTCAAAGTACCTTACGTGGCGCTGCCCAATATTTTGGCTGGCGCACCGATAGTTACTGAACTGATTCAAGAGCAAGCGACGGGCGAAAATATTTGCCGCACTTTGACGAAGTTGTTACAACCACGTGCTTATGCTGAACAGCTCAACAATCTGTTAGCTACTAAGCGTGACTTACAGCAGCAGAGTAATCATGATCCTGCCAATAGTGTGGTTGAACAATGGTTTGCACAGAGCAGGGCTCATTTAGTTAGAGCTTAGGTTTTTTTAACTTTTAAAAAAATAAACCCTATAAAACATCAGTGGTATAAAATGAGCTTTGAACAACAACTTTTCCCCATCGAAACCTTTATTGATACCTCTATTAAAAGCATCAAGATTAAAGGTCAGCATATTACTTTAGCTGACCCTATTCGATTAACAGGACAGCTGAAACTCTCAGAGCTGATAGCTGAGCGCCAGTCAATAGTCACGCAAAATGCCTCTCTAAAATCGCTACAAGCAAAACCACTACAATTAGGTATTGATGAGGCAGGGCGCGGGCCATTATTAGGTAGCGTTAATGTCGCGGCTGCCATTTTGCCAAGTGACTGGTCAGAGCTGATTGAGAATCAGCCTTTAGTAAATACGCCTTTATCTATACTGACCGACTCCAAAAAGCTTAGTGAAAAAAAGCGCGACATACTGTATCCATTGGTGCAGCAGTATGCGCTAGGCTATATCATCGCGGAAATTTCAGCAGCGGTGATAGATCAGCTTAATATCTTACAAGCAACGATGCTAGGGATGCGATTGTGCACCGAAGGATTATTGGAGGAAGTCGCAAAAGGGATAGTTAGTAATCAAAGTAATAACGCAATTAACGTTCCAATGCCACAAATCGAAGTGCTATTCGATGGCAATCGCTGCCCTGAATTGGACTATGCAAGGTTGTCTAAAGTGGGCTTGTCTGAGTCAGCCATTGATTGCCAAGCTTGGGTAAAAGGGGATGCGCGTCACACTAGCATGGCGGCAGCGAGTGTGTTAGCCAAAGTCAGCCGTGATCAGACGATGTATGAATTAGACGCAAAGTGTCCAGAGTATGGTATTGCCAAGCATAAAGGCTATCCTACTAAAGCCCATATGCAAGCGATCGATAGTTATGGAGTGTTAGCTGAGCATCGCCGCAGTTTTGCCCCTGTGGCGAAAAAGCTCGCTGAAAAGTGAATAGCGATAAATGAGCGCTAAATCATCAACTACAAATTCAGTAATAGTGACTTTGTTGCTGTTACTGCTTCCTGCTTATGATGGGGTAGAGAGGAGTCATCTAAGCGCCATTTATATACAGGATTTTGAGACTTTAGCAACCCGTCTACAATTAAATGTGCCACTTGATCCTAGACTTAACTTTCCAGATGATAGTGCTACTAATCCAGCTAATGAGCCAATCGTTGATATAACTAATGATAGAACAACTGATGGCGACACAATTGAAGGAAATATAGCTGCTATTGCCGATAATGAGTTTAATCTCGCTAGAAGTCGTTGCGGGTTAAATGCTTTGACAGAAGATCCCGAACTTCAAGCAATAGCGCTAAACCATGCTAGTTATATTAACTATGTGTTTGCTAACTCACAACCAACCGTTTTTAATCCGCATTACCAAAATGAGATTGCTGATATCGCTAGCGTTACTAGTGCTAATAATCCTTATTTTAGCGGCCTAGACCTCAAAAATAGGCTATTCAATGCTAGCTACGCTAATCTCAATTATGGCATCACTGAAAATGTTGCGCAGACTATGTACTATCATTCTGCTGGCAAGTTAATATCGCCAACGACTGCGACGATCTCTATGGCAAAGTCCTTATTGGCCGCTCCTTATCATCTGCGCTCACTGATGGTACCAAGCTCCAAAGTAGTAGGAACGGCGATGGTCGGCTACAAGCCTTTTGCTAGAGAGCAAAGGAATAATCAAGGATACGTCTTAGTTAGCAATGCCGCTGCTACTAAAGCCACTAGAAATGCTAAGTTCTCAGGTGTGTTTACTTACCCTTGCCAAGGGGTCAGTGGTACCGTTACTGGACTGTATAACGAAACGCCAGATCCGGTAAGGCACACTGGTCGTAACTTGAGTACCGATCCGATAGGGCAGCCTATTTATATCAATGTCCCAGAGGCTCGACGTATCGAAATTAGCAATGTCAGTTTTTATGATGTAGAGCGCAATATAAGACTGCCAACGCAACTACTCGATTATCAGAGTGATCCCTATAAAAATACTGAGTATCAGCTGCCAAAAAATGAAGCTTTCATCTTACCTATCACCGATCCGTTAAATAGTTGTGAGACTATTATCAGAAAAGCTAAAAACTGTGGTCTACATGGCAATAGTGAATATCGAGTGAGTTTTGATATTGTTATTAATAATAAACATATGCAGAGTCAGTCCTTTAGCTTTATGACTGGAGAGGTTAACCATTCTTAACAGGCTATTAAATAAAGTAGATACGTTATGACGCGTGACTGGTATAAACCTCTCTGGCGTGCTGTGTCTACGCCTTCAGAGGCTGAAAAACTTATATTCTAAAGGAAAGTATTCCAGTCACGCTGTTTCGTTTAGATATTAGAATGACGATCCAGGCTGCTCTAAAAACGCTTTTTCATCAGCGGTAGATTCTCTACCTAAAGTCTCATTACGGTGCGGATAACGTCCAAATTGTTCAATGATATCTTTGTGGCGATGCTCAAACCCCAAAGTGCTTTCATCGTTTAACTGCTCAAACAATGGCAAATACTGCTCGTGAATAGCCAACGATTCAGAATGCATAAAAGGCATAATCGTAAATCTACGCCATTCCATCGGCAAGGTAGCAAAATAGGGCTGCTTAATGGCCTCTTGTGCTAGCACTACCGCCATGCCATCTTGCGAAAAAGAGCGAGCATCATCGCGGCATAAATTACGTGAAAACTGATCCAAAACAATGATTTCTGCTAAGCGTCCTGCTAAGTTAGTGATAGCATTATTATTATCAGTTTGACTTTGAGCACGTCGCCAAGAGGCGCATTCACCCTGCTTGGCAGCTTGCCAAATTTCGCCAAACTTCTCATTGATACGCTTATCGAAGTCGTCGTTTTTTTCAAACCAATAGGCTTGGTTATCTTCATCGAACCAAAAATCTAATACTGCACGAGCATCCGCATTTAAATGCTCTAAGTTAATGTCTTTGGCATTAATTTCTGCTGAACCTGCTTGATTGATGGATTTGGAGTAATCAGTGGAAAGTGACATAAGCTATTCTATTTTTAATGGATTTGGCCTACTATAACTCAAATTTCCATTAGTGTCATAATGCTAAAGTGTAGCTACCGTTATCCTTGTATTGTGAAATATAACCCTTATTATCAGTCGCTAATATTGCTATAGCTAATATGGCCTAATTAGCCACATTTTATCTAAAGTCCTTTTTTAATAGCTCTAGGTTGTCTCATATGAATATCGTAAATTCTCCAGTATCTACCCCTAAAACTTCGGCGCAACTACCTGCCACGCCTTATTACTTGCTTGATGAAGCGGCAATCGTGAGTAACATGAAAATTATCGCGCGGCTGTGTGAGTTATCAGGAGCTAAAGCTTTGCTAGCTTTGAAATGTTTTGCCACTTGGGGCGTATTCGATATTATGCATCCGTATTTGCATGGGACGACCTCGTCATCGCTCAATGAAGTGCGTTTGGGTTTCGAGACTTTTGCTAGTAATAATACTAACCATAAAGACGATAACCTAATTAATAAAGACGCAAATGATAAAAAGGAGACGCACGCTTATAGTGTGGCTTATAGCAGCGATGAGATTCCTGAAGTCTTAAAATATGCGGATAAAATTATTTTTAATTCTATCTCGCAGCTAAACGCTTTTAAAGCGCAAGCTCAGGCGCAGAATATTCCTGTAGGTCTACGCTTAAATCCCAAAACTAGTAACTCTTCCTTTATCATTGCCGATCCAGCGCGTCCGTTTAGTCGTCTTGGTGAGCATGACAAAGCCCGTATCGAGACTGTCATTGCTGACATCAGTGGGGTAATGATTCATAACAACTGTGAGAATGATAGTTTTGAGGCGTTCAGTGCCAGCTTAGCCGATATCGAAGAGAGGTTTGGCGACCTTTTAGCTCAGCTAAATTGGGTGAGCTTGGGCGGTGGCATTCATTTTATTGCGCCAGACTATCCGCTAGAGAAGTTAGCTGAGCGCTTAAAAGGCTTTAGTGAAAAGTACGGGGTAGAAGTTTATCTTGAGCCGGGTGAGGCCAGTATTCATGGTGCGGGGACACTAGTAACTACCGTTTTAGATACTTTATATAATGAGAAAAGCATAGCGGTAGTCGATGCTTCTATCGAGGCGCATATGCTTGATTTGCTGATTTATCAAGAGTCAGCATCGATAGTCGCCATTAATGATAAGGCTGTAGATATTGCACCTGTAGCTGAGCAAAGCGTTAGCCAAGTGTCAGCCAGCAGCGAGTTAGAGAACACTATTATCTGCGGTCGCTCTTGCTTAGCCGGTGATATCTTTGGTGAGTATGCGCTACCAGAGACTCTAGCCATAGGCGATACGGTGACCTTTGGCAATGCCGCTGGTTATACCATGGTCAAAAAGAACTGGTTCAATGGCGTTAATATGCCAGCTATTGTGATTCGCCGTTTAGATGGTAGCATCCATGTACAGCGCGAGTTTGATTATCAAGAGTTTAAGGCGAGCTTATCTTAAGTAGTCGCCAGCTTTTATCAGGCAATAAGTAGTCGCTTTGTTGTTATACTATTTATTGCCAAAAAGAGGATGAAAAATTGTTATAATTGCCTCGGACAAAATGTCGAGGTATAACAATATTTTGTCTGACGGGTGCATGGGTTTTCCTCGGTCTTCCTTTTTTATTCATGCATATCATTCACTCGTTGCTGTTTCGATTGACCTTTATCATAGGCAACGACAGGAACACAAAGGAGGATTGTTCATTGAACACCAATCAAACTAGCTCAACTAAAAAAGACGTACTCATCATCGGTGCTGGCGGAGTGGCGCAAGTAGTCGCGCATAAATGTGCTATGCATAACGATGTCCTTGGCACGATTCATATTGCCTCACGTACTTTAGATAAATGTGAAGCTATCGCGCAGAGCGTAGAAGAAAAAGGCAGCTTTAAGCAACCAGCAACGTTGCATACTCATCAAATTGACGCGCTTGATATTCCAGCGCTAATAGCTTTGATTAAAGAGACTGGCATTCAAATCGTCATTAATGTCGGCTCGCCTTTCCTTAACATGAGCGTATTAGAGGCTTGTATTGAGACTGGCGTGGCTTATATCGATACTGCCATTCACGAAGATCCGCGTAAGATTTGTGAGACGCCGCCTTGGTATAACAATTATGAATGGCAGCGCCGTGACCGCTGTGCGGAGCAGGGCATTACCGCTATTTTAGGTGCAGGGTTCGATCCTGGTATGGTCAATGCTTATGCGCGTCTTGGCTATGACATGATGGACAAAGGCTCAGTGACTGATATTGATATCATTGATATTAATGCCGGTAGCCATGGCAAATATTTCGCTACCAACTTCGATCCTGAGATTAACTTTCGCGAATTTACTGGAACCGTTTATTCATGGCAAGATAGCAAGTGGCAGTCTAATAAAATGTTTGAGGTCAAGCGCACTGATGATTTACCTGTCGTTGGCGTGCAGAATAGCTACCTTAGCGGTCATGACGAGATTCATTCGCTATCGGCTAACTTAGATGTGCCGAATATTCGCTTTTGGATGGGCTTTGGCGAGCACTATATCAATGTCTTCACCGTACTACAGAGCTTAGGTCTGTTATCTGAGCAGCCGGTAACTACTGCGGAAGGTTTAGAAGTTATCCCCTTAAAAGTGGTCAAAGCGGTACTACCTGATCCAAGCTCATTAGCACCCAACTATACCGGCAAGACTTGTATCGGCGACAAGGTAAAAGGCAAGATAGACGGCGTTGATACTGAGGTGTTTATCTATAATATCTCTGATCATAAAGAAGCTTATGAAGCGATGGGCAGTCAAGGTATCTCTTATACTGCAGGCGTGCCACCTGTTGCTGCTGCTATGCTAGTTGCTACGGGCGAGTGGGACGCAGGCAAGATGGTTAACGTTGAGGAGCTGGATGCCAAGCCCTTCATTAACCTGCTGAACAAGATTGGTTTACCAACACGTATTCAAGACGCTGATGGTGATAGAGCGCTTGAGTTTGATATTTAAAGTTAAATAATTTACCAATAAAAACACCATGTTGAGTTAGCGCTTGATATGGTGTTTTTTTATGACGACGGCTAATGTATAAAGCTGTAAAATTTTAAAAAATACTATAAGGAAAACAATCTTGTCTTTAGATCGTTATAAAGTATTTAATCTAATCGAAGATGTCTTAGGACTAAAAGTATTAATGATTCTGGAATCGCCCCATACTAATGAATATATTCACGGGCATCCAGCGGCAGGTGAGTCAGCACTGGCGCTAACGCAATTTTTAAAAGCGCAAGGTTATCTGCAAGACTTCGATGCGCAATTACCAGTAGGATGCAATATTAAAACTTTGCATTACAAGCCACTCGGTATTTTAAATTGCTCAACTTTACCAATGAATAAAGCATTTTATCCTTGTACGTTAGTAGCGGA
>CBETCF010000036.1:0-13129 GCA_965534785.1 uncultured Psychrobacter sp. | reverse complement strand
AGTTAAAAGTCTTGAAAATTGAGAACTTCAATAGTTTTAGCTATAACAAAAACATCATCATTATAGTGGACGAAATACAGTTTTAGCACAAGTTGCTAATAGTTAATCTAAAACTCTATTAGCATTTATCTCAACCTAGCAAGACCACGAATTTATTGGCGAGTTACCACTCATAATGTTATATTAGCCCTCTACTCTATTGCTATTAGGTTTATCAATTTGACAACCTTGCTCACTCAATTAACTAATGATATCGACTCTACTATAGAGCATGTTAATGACTCTGCAGCGAATCCATTAGCAGTCGAAACTGTCTATGAAGATGGGGCTACTATCGCTGAGATGAAAAATAAAATTGATCCAAATGCGATTATCCTAGCAGAAGCTTTGACAGATAAAGCTATTAGCTGGCGCATTCACAATTGTAAAGTCAGTGAAAAAACCATCACTCAAGATCTGCCGCTGCAATTTTTATATCATTATGATAGTTTAGAGGACGCAATTAAACAGGCTAATCCTTTAACACCCAAATTGCTAAGCCAATTTAATACTTTGATGACGGCGAGCGAAGCGGCCAAGCTGATAGGTATAGATGCCGGTTTAATAGCACAGCCATGGCATGTCAAGGTGACAGGATCATTGGTTGTCTTTAGTGAAGCACTGCAATTAGCAGTAAGGCTACATTGGACCAACACTGGTAAAGCTACTCAGCAAATATACACCCAGAACCAAGCTGATGCTATGGTTGCCGCCTTTAAGGATTGGCATTTTTTTGGCCGAGTTGATGTGCTGTATAAGAATGATAAGCAGGCGTTAATCAGTATCGATGAAGAAAATGTCGATAACGATACTTTTATTACCTTTATGGCTAGTAGCGATTATCAATATTTGCCAGCCACTCATGCGTTAACGGTTATTGCCAAACTCGAAGCTAATAAATCAGAACTGTCTTGGTTTGAAGCCGCTATTCTAGAGCGTGTCGAGTAAACTCTTATTTATTATTCACTTTATAACTTATCGGTTCCTACCTGCACTGTTAAAGATTAAATGAACCACGAACATACCCTCTATTTGTAAGGAATATCACATGGATTATCGCTCAAAAACCTCTACTGGCGGTCGTAACATGGCAGGCGCTCGAGCATTATGGCGCGCAACTGGCATGACTGATGGCGATTTTGGTAAGCCTATCATTGCTATTGCTAACTCGTTTACTCAGTTTGTGCCAGGTCACGTCCATCTTAAGGACTTAGGCCAAATGGTAGCTCGCGAGATCGAAAGCGCTGGCGGCGTCGCTAAAGAGTTCAACACTATCGCGGTTGATGATGGTATTGCCATGGGTCATAGCGGTATGCTGTACTCACTGCCGAGTCGCGACCTCATTGCCGACTCTGTAGAATATATGGTCAACGCACACTGTGCAGATGCCTTAGTATGTATCTCTAACTGCGATAAAATCACTCCAGGTATGTTAATGGCCGCTATGCGTCTAAATATACCGGTGGTGTTTATCTCAGGTGGTCCAATGGAAGCGGGTAAAATTCTCGCTAGCACGGTCGGTAAAAGCCACAATACCGATGGGGATGACAGCAGTGCAGTTCGTAAGCTTGACCTTGTCGATGCGATGATGGACGCGGCTGATGACAGCATTAGTGATGAAGACGTTGCTGCCATTGAAGCTTCAGCTTGTCCAACTTGTGGTTCTTGTTCTGGCATGTTCACCGCCAACTCTATGAACTGCTTGACAGAAGCCTTAGGCTTGGCATTACCGGGCAACGGCTCATTACTAGCGACACACTCATTGCGCCGCGAGTTATTCTTAGAAGCCGGTCGTACTATTGTATCGCTAGCCAAACGCCGTTATGAGCAAGATGATGATTCAGTACTACCTCGTTCTATCGCTACCAAAGCCGCCTTTGAAAACGCGATGACCTTAGATATCGCCATGGGCGGCTCGACCAATACCATTTTGCATCTGTTAGCGGCGGCTAATGAGGCAGAAGTTGACTTTAAAATGCACGATATTGACCGTCTGAGTCGCGGTGTACCTTGTCTAGCCAAAGTGGCTCCTGCCTCACAAAAATACCATATGGAAGATGTGCATCGTGCCGGCGGGGTATTTGCATTGTTAGCCGAGCTTGATCGAGCAGGATTACTGAAGACTGAATTGCCAACTATCCATAGTGCGACGATGAAAGAAGCGATTGATAAATGGGATATTATGAATCCTGACAATCTTGAGGCGCGCGCACGCTATATCGCCGCCCCTGGTGGTGTGCGCACTACTGAAGCCTTCTCACAATCTCAGGAATGGTCCAATCTTGACGTTAACCGTGAGTCTGGCTGTATCCGTAGCGCCCAACATGCTTATTCAGAAGATGGTGGCCTTGCCGTACTGTACGGTAATATCGCCGAGCGTGGCTGTGTGGTCAAGACCGCAGGTGTCGACGATAGCATTTTAGTGTTCACCGGTCGCGCGCGTATCTTTGAGTCACAAGATGACGCGGTAGCCGCGGTACTTGACGATCAAATCGTCGCCGGTGACGTGGTCATCATTCGCTATGAAGGTCCTAAAGGCGGCCCTGGTATGCAAGAGATGCTCTATCCAACGACTTATCTGAAGTCGAAAGGCTTAGGTAAAGAGTGTGCGTTACTGACCGATGGTCGCTTCTCTGGTGGTACTTCAGGATTATCGATTGGTCATTCTAGTCCAGAAGCGGCTGAAGGCGGCGCTATTGGCTTAGTCCAAGAGGGCGATACTATTCATATCGATATCCCTAATCGCACTATCAACATGCAAGTGAGCGATGCCGATCTAGCTGCTCGCCGCGAAGAGATGGAAAGTCGAGGCCGTGATGCATGGAAGCCCGTCAGCCGTGAGCGTCATGTCTCTCCTGCGCTACGTGCTTATGCGGCAATGACGACTAGTGCTGATACTGGCGCGGTACGTGATGTCAGCCAAGTAGAGCGTTAATAGTTGCTAACCTTTAACTTTTAAAGCTCAAAATATCTAGTCCTCAAAAAGTCAGCCCAGCGCTGGCTTTTTTTGGCTTAAAAATTTGATTTAAGTTTTATCTCTAAAACTCTTAATAATAAATACGAGCAATTAAAACGCTACTACCAAAAACCAACGTATTATTTAAAGTGATAACGTTTTTTTGCGGAAAAATTTATACTTTCCCGTCATTATAGGTAGCGATTCAGCTCACTTATATACTAATTAACAATAAGGTTCTGATTAACGATAATCCATTGGCGTATGCACACCTCATGATCGAAAACTATAACTTTTTATTATTGATAGGCGGCGTGGCGTTTTTATTAGGGGCGCTGTTCCCAATTATTTCCAAACGCTTACCTATCTCTCTGCCTATGTTACAAGTGGGCTTCGGTATGATAGTAGGTTATTTTTGGCTAACCTTGTCGTTCTTAAATCCCTTGGATAATAGCATCGTCATCGAAAAAGTCACTGAAATTGTAATATTAGTTTCCTTGGTAGGCGCGGGTATCAAGATAGACACTGACTTGGCTTGGCAACTATGGCGTCCTACTCTGCGTTTACTACTAATTACCATGCCGATCTGTATATTCGCTATGGCAGTATTAGGATATTACACTTTTGGACTCACTTTAGGCGCTGCCATATTACTAGGCGCAGTACTAGCGCCGACCGATCCGGTATTAGCTTCTAGCATTCAAGTAGGACCGCCTAATACTGGTGGTGAAGATACGCCGCGCTTCGCCTTAACCTCAGAGGCGGGTCTCAATGATGGCTTAGCTTTTCCGTTCGTTTATTTAGCTATTAATATTGCTGAAGCTTACAATAATGGCGAGCGCTTTAGCGGTGAGATGTTATGGTCATGGTTTACTTATGAGGTGTTGTGGAAGATATTAGCCGGCGTTGTGGTCGGTATTTTGGTAGGTAAAGTCTTAGCTAAAATGGTCTTCTCAAAAAACTCTGAAGAAACCACTATATCGCAAGGCTACGTGGTTATTGCTTTGACTTTAATAGCTTATGGACTAGCAGAATACGTACACAGTTATGGTTTTATCGCCGTATTTGTCGCCGCTTTCGCCTTTCGTCGCTCAGAGCATAAGCATGCTTATCATGAAAAACTACACGACTTTGCTGAACAATCTGAAGGTTTACTGATGTCGGTGGTATTGGTCGCTTTTGGTATGCTCCTAGGTCAAGGCTTACAATCTGGCATTGAGCTTACTTGGTCTGTCTACCTTGTTAGCTTTGCCTTTTTATTCTTGATACGTCCTATAGGCGGAGTTATAGCACTCACTGGCTTGAATATGCATCATACTGAGAAATACGCCATCTCTGCTCTCGGTATTCGTGGTATTGGTACTTTATATTACTTATCTTATGCCCTTAACAAGGATCTATTTAGCGAAGCCGACGCCACCAAGCTCTGGATAGTCTGCTCTATAATCATTTTAGCCTCTATTTTTATACATGGCTTGAGCGCCCCTTGGTTATTAAAGATGACGCCAGATAAAGCACGCGAATAAATGATAGCTATCCAGTCTTTTATCCTGCCGTGCTTATGTTATCGATATCATTTGAACCTGTTTATCAATCATTTCAATAACGGCTTCGCTCAGCGCAAACTGGCGAATATCATTGAGCATCGTCGCATCGAAGTTATGAATGAAGGCAAAGGATAACTTTCTAGTAGGCTCGCACCAAGCGACCGAGCCGTTATAGCCCATGTGACCAAAACCTTGCTCAGCACTATTATTAGCGAGCGCTTCATTACCATTCGGACAAATACTAAATAATCTATGATAGCCCAAACGCCATTGCATCTTTGCTGGCATAACCGCATCATCGCCATTAATGTGCACCTTTGAGAGTTGCGCAAAGGTCGCCTCATCAATCAGCGTTTTACCTTGCCAAGTGCCGCCATTAGCGAGCATCGCATAAATTGTCGCCAATGCTGTCGCTGAAGCCACGCCATTAGCGGCTGGTATTATGGCTTGTAGTGTTTGTTCATTATAATAATCGATAGGCTGCTTATTGGCTGGCACTAACGCTGCTCGATAGTTGCTAGCATTAATAGCACTATGATTGAAATACAGACGATTAATTTGTGTCGCAGTCAAAGCTGTAGATGCCGGAGCTAGCTCGTTAGTGACGGCTAAATGCTGCCAGCACTCATAACTTGGCAGTTGAGCATAAGTATTTAGAGTCTGCTCAGAGTCTGCTTTTAAGGTAGGCTTATGACGCTTGTTTCTCAGCTGCGATTGCTGTTGATCTACTGGCTTGAAGTCTTTAGCTAATTTTGCCACTTGCGCAACTTTATCCGCTGGCACGCCAAAGTAGCAACTGTCGCTAATACCTAAAGGCTCAGTCAAATAAATGCGCAAGGCCTCAGCAAGTGACATACTGGTCACCGCCTCTACCAAGCCGCCCAATATCCAACCATATACTAAAGCGCTATAAGCACTGTCATAAGAGCTACTGTCGTCCGGTTCAGTGATAGACATAGCAGCGACTTTAGCTAACATCTCAGGCCAATTAATTAAGGTCTCACTATCAGCGTCAATACTGCTAATAGCAAACAAACTCGCTTGATGTGACATCACCTCTCGCAGAGTAATCTTGCTCTTACCATTAGCGGCAAATGCTGGCCAGTAATCGGCTATAGGAGTGTCATAAGTTAATAACTGCTTTGAGACTAGCACATGCACTAGGGTTGCTAGCACGCCTTTACCAGTAGAAAAATTAAGCGACAAGGTATTCGGCTGCCATGGTGAGTTCAGTTGTGCCATTCCAATATTAGCTTGCGCGATACATTTACCAGACTGATAAACGACTACTGTGCCACCAGCGGGCGCGTCATCTAATTGTAATTTGGTCAATAGCTGCTGCAGCTGCTGCTCGAGCTCATTATTAATATTAGTACTATTATTTTTGATATTTGTCATAACCATTCCTTGTTGCTGACTAGTGGTATTGTTTTAAATCTAAAAAGATTGAGAAATTATGAACCTTAATAGCAAAACAGGCCACCTATAGGTCGCCTGTTGCTATGATAATCTTAAAGTTTAGCGTGGCACTAAAAGCCGATTATGCACTTCTTCTTCTAGTTTAGTCATGCCATGACTACGGCCACTTTGCATAGCAGTATCCATTTTACGTCCTCGTAACCAGCCAGCGCGTAGTGCCATAGCAGCGCCAGCTCTATTTCCAGAGCCGCAATGCATAGCTGTTTTTTTGCCATGATATTGACGTAAGATTTTATCAAACGCCAAGATATTGAGCTGTTTTAAATCAGCAGCACCATTGATAGGCAGATGCTCGTAAGCCATACCTGCTTGCTTAACCGCGGCAGCTTCATCAAATTCAAGCTCTTCATCGGTCTGCAAATTGATAACTAGCTCGACACCTGCTTTTGCTAGAGAAGCTACTTTTTCGCTATCAAGCGCTCCGCAAACGATGGTTTGATCATCAGGGCGAAAATAAGGAGTGAGCGCATCCGCAAGATTAACACCACGATCTAGCTCGGACTTTTGGTCAGCTACTGCGACATCTGTTTGCTCTGTTGAGCTATGGTCTAACGAGGTTTGGTTATTTTCAGTCATAATCGTAAATTGAATTGATAATAATAGTTTGAGAATAAATGCGATAACTAGAGTCACTATATTTCACATTGAAAAATAATGACTCTCCTATTAAAGCATGGCTTTTTTAATAAATAAAGAGGCTAAAACTTAAATTATCAGCCTCTTTATATGGCATGAATACTAAGTGTTACGTAAACATTGGTCAGCTTATTCAGCTTCTGTTAATAGCTTGACGACGCCTGCTAAATGCGGCTTGTCATTTTTGGCGCTATATAAGCCAAAGTTGCAATGATCATCGCTATTTTCAAGCTTATCAACGGGCTCGGCGATAAGTTCTACTTCTGAAGGCAAAAAGATAGGTAACTTAAAGGCAACCTCAGCACTAAAAGCGTCTGGCAAATCATTCATCATCGCCAAGCATTTAGCTTTTGACCACATACCATGAGCAATCGCTTTTGGAAAACCAAAGGCTTTTGCAGATAAAGGGTGCAGATGGATTAAGTTAAAATCACCTGAAATAAAAGCATAGCGGCGACCAATATCTTCTGGCACCTCAAAAACTTTATGTGTGCCTTTTTCATCGACCATCGGCTTAACGGTTACAGGACGCGGTGCACTTTTTTTACTGCTACTTTTGGGTTTTTTACCACGAGCTAAGTAAGTAGAAGTTCCTTCCCAAATGATATCCTCTTGCGACTTAACGGTAGTCACAAAGTCAAATTGTTGACCTTGAGCATGATCGCGTAGATTAGCAAAACTGACCGATAAGTTGACTGTCTCGCGCTCACCAATCGGACGATGCTGCGTAACTACATTGTCGACGTGTACTAAGCCTAACATCGGAAACGGGAACGGCTCTTTGACCATCATATTCATCTGCAAGGTTTGCGATAATACGGCAAAGTAAGTAATCGGTACTTTACCATTATCCGCAAAACCGCAAATCTTGCGATAATCATTCAAATTGCTTTGATCAATATGTAAGTCATCTACAGAATAAGTTGCTGATGGCAACGCGTCTTTACTGACTTTAGAGTTATCACCAATGGGCAACAAGCTCTTGATGATATTGGCATAAGTGGTATGCGCCTTTGGCAACGCATCATAACGGGTATCTGACATAAATCAATCCTAGATAGGGCTTGGCAAACTTAAATATTGGGTAAATAGTCTTTATTGCTGTGTTTTTATCATAAAAAAGCCACCCTCGGGCAGCTTTATTAACATTTATGGATAATTTTTTCGTAAGCATATGTGAATTTTAATAAATATTTATAATAAAATCAAACTCTTAAGTGTTTATAACTCATTTCCATACCCTAATCGAAAGACAGCTAATACTTATTGCTATCTTAACGCACTTTTAACGCTTTATGCGCCAAGTAAGCTTTGACCACAGACACGTACCGTATTGCCATTCAAACCACCAGAAGCAGGAGACGCGAGCCATGCGATAGTTTCAGCCACATCGATAGGTAAACCACCTTGACTCATAGAGTTCATACGGCGACCCGCTTCACGAATAGCGAAAGGAATAGCTTCCGTCATTTGCGTTTCAATAAAGCCTGGCGCAACCGCATTAATAGTCATGCCTTTACCGTCATTAGCCAACTGTTTAGCAGTCGCATCTACTAGGCCGATAACGCCGGCTTTTGAGGTGGCATAGTTAGTCTGACCTAAGTTGCCAGCGATACCTGAGATTGAAGAAACACAGACAATACGAGCATCGTCCTTCAATACGTCTTTCTCAAGCAAGTACTTATTGAGCTCAGCGACACTATTTAAGTTAATATCGATGACCATATCCCACTTTTTCTCATCCATATTTGCTAACGTCTTATCACGCGTCACGCCAGCGTTATGGATAATAGCGTCAAGACCGCCACGCTTTTGCGCTGCATCAGCGATTTGCTCGCCAGCATCTTCGCTAGTAATGTCTAGGGTCAAAGTTGAGCCGCTGATTTCGCTAGCGACTTTCTGCAAGTCCGCTTGTTGCTGAGGCACATCCAAGCAGATAACATGTGCGCCTTCGCGAGCCAATACTCGTGCGATAGCTTCGCCGATACCGCGACTGGCGCCAGTGACTAGCATAGTTTTGCCCGCTAAAGGCTGTGACCAATCGATATCGATATGGTTACCCTTGCCAACACGAACCACTTGTCCTGAGACATAAGCTGAACGAGCTGAAGTAAAGAAACGTAATGCTGAATCTAAGTTTTCCTCAGCGCCTTCAGCAACGTAGATTAATTGAGCAGTGATACCACGTTTGAACTCTTTGCCTACTGATCTTACAAAACCTTCTAGCGCACGTTGAGCAAGAGCCGTCTGTACATCATCGATAGCTTCAGGTGGGCGACCGATAATAACCACACGACCTGACTTCTCTACGCTGCGAGCGACTTGATGGAAGAAGTCATAAACTTGTTTCAGCTCATTAGCGTTACTTATATTACTAGCGTCAAATAACAGTACTTTGAATTTGTCTTGGCTACCGGTATTGGCTTTTGCTTCGATGCCCGCTTCGGCTAAAGCGTCTTTGGCATTATCACTACTGTTAACAAAAACCTCAGCATGTAGCTTAGATAAAATACTCGCAACTGAGTTACTGATACTCATATCATCGCCGCTAGCACGACCTACCAAAACACTACCACGCACTAGACGCTGACCGGCTTCAAAACGATCAAGACTGACAGGCTGCGGTAAGCCTAAATTCTTCGCTACTTTTTTACCAATTGAAGATTGTACAAAATCACCATAACGATCTGACATAAAATACTCCTGTATTTAGAAATGAATAAAAATAGACGATAACAAAGGATAGTAATAAGCATTTAATAACGCAAGATGCCAATAAAATATTAAAACTGACTTGCTCATGTTCAACAGCTATTAAAACTAAAATGCTTGATGAAAAATATCTATAGTAGACAGCTCATATAAAATATTTGCCCATTATAAAGACTTGCCTTTATCATGATTATGGGGTTTTAGTAAGTGTTTCTACATAGACTTTATCATTATTAGCCTTAATATTAACATCTACAAAGCTAATAAAAAGTCAAGGGCTTATATAGATAACAAACGTAGACAGCACAGTTACTCTATATTCGTTTAAAAAATATTTGCTTATGTTAAAATCTTACTTACTATAAGTTATGCTTCACGATGTTAATGATAACAATATATTATTGAATGAGCCACTAAGTAATAGCTTAAGTCGATACTGCTCAGTCTAATATTTATCTATTTTGGAGCGGTATTGACTTTTTGAGCCGCAAATATTTGCTAAAGCTCTACAAGAAGGTCATTAAAATTATTATGATAACTAGCTATTATCCTATATATTGACTGACAATTTTAATATTACCCTCCATAACTTCACTTTCACTATTATTTTCTTTCACTATTATTTTAAGGATACCTTTATGAGTAATAAAAAAGACAGCCCTATTGTTGGAACGACAGTGGTTAAAGGCAATGACAACACTACTGCTAATACTAAACCAACCGCTGATAATCAAGTTGCAGCATCTCAAACTAGCGATAGTAAAAACAACGCCGCAAAATATGATTCAATCGCTGATCTAAAACAACATACCGATATCTTAGATGCTGATGGCAAGCCAGTCACTGAATCTTCGAGTAATGAGCAAGCCGATAAAAAAGCCAAGATCAAAGAAGATATGGCGAGTGATGCTGAAGCTGCCAAAGAAGAAGAGCTTAACGCTACTGCTCAATCGAAAGCGGCTAAGCCAAAAGCCACTAAAGAAGCAGCTACTGATAAAGCTAAAGTAGATAACGCTAGCGATAAAAAAGCAACTGAGAAGCCAGTAGCTGAGAAAAAGCCAGCCAGCTCTAGTAAAAGTACTACCACCAAAAACACTAATGAGAAAAAAGCCATGACAGATCAAAAGACAGATAAAAAAGAAGCCCCAAAAACTGCCGCTAAGAAGCCAACAACAGCTGCTAAGAAAAAAAGTACTACTAACACCAATAGCTCAGGCTTACAGCGCGTAGCTATCCTAGGTGGTAACCGCATTCCTTTTGCACGCTCAAACGGTTCTTATGCAGATGTCAGCAACACCGATATGCTTACTGCAGCGCTAAACGGTCTAATTGAGCGCTTTGATTTGCAAGATCAAGTACTCGGAGAAGTCGTTGCCGGTGCGGTGATGAAATTAAGCCGCGATATCAACTTGACTCGTGAATCAGTGTTAAATACGGCTCTAAATGCACATACGCCATCATATGATATCTCACAAGCGTGTGGTACTGGCTTGCAAGCGACCTTTGCTTCTGCCAATAAAATCGCTTTAGGTATCATTGATTCAGCTATAACAGGCGGCGTAGATACCACTTCTGACGCTCCTATCGCGGTTGGTGATGGCATTCGTCACGCCCTGATCAAATTAGGTGCTGCCAAGAATAACAAGCAACGTCTAAAGGCGCTAATGAGCATTAACCCAAAAGATCTTCTCGATTCACCACAAAATGGCGAGCCGCGTACTGGTCTTTCTATGGGTGACCATCAAGCTATTACAACCCTTGAGTGGAACATTAGCCGTGAAGATCAAGACGAGCTAGCCTTTAATAGCCATCAAAACTTGGCTCGTGCTTACGACGAAGGTTTCTTTGATGACTTAATCACCCCTTATAAAGGTTTGACTCGCGATAACAACTTGCGTCCAGATACCACTTTGGAGAAGCTAGCTAAGCTCAAGCCAGTATTTGGCAAGAAAAATGCTAACCCAACCATGACAGCAGCTAACTCTACTCCGCTAACTGATGGTGCCTCTTGTGTATTATTAGCTAATGACGAATGGGCAAAAGAGCATGGTCTTAAGCCTTTGGCTTATATCGTCCATCAAGAGACTGCTGCGGTAGACTTCATCGGTAAGTCTGGCGACAAAGAAGGCCTACTAATGGCACCTGCGTATGCCGTTCCACGTATGCTTGAGCGCGCTGGACTGACTTTACAAGATTTTGACTTTTATGAGATTCATGAAGCCTTTGCTTCACAAGTACTATCAACACTAGCGGCATGGGAAGATGAGACTTTCTGCCAAGAGCGTCTAGGCCTTGATGCACCACTAGGCTCTATTGATCGTAGCAAGCTGAACGTCAATGGTTCATCACTAGCCGCTGGTCATCCATTTGCTGCTACTGGTGGTCGTATCTTAGCTACTGCTGCCAAATTACTAGATAAAAAAGGCTCAGGTCGTGCCCTTATCTCTATCTGTGCCGCTGGTGGTCAAGGCGTTACTTGTATTCTAGAAAAGTAGCCCTATAGCTGGCATTTACTAATTAGAATTAATAATCAGCATACAAGATAGTTAGTAGACTTAAATGTTAGTCAACGAGACGCCCTTTAATTAAATATTAGAGGGCGTTTTTTTGTCTATAACCTTTAGATAAATAACCGGTTAAAGTTTGATATTTCATCAATCATACTTAGCCTGTCTCTAGCTTTTTTGTAGGATGTGATAAAGTAAGGGACATTACCAACTAGATAACTTTAGAGTAGCGAGTCTAATATGGCAAAAATACCCTCAGCAATAGATCCCGATTCTTTGACTGCAAAAGAGCAAAGCGAGATGACTACCCATGAGCGCGATAATTTTGTAGAACGTATGGATAAAGAGGTATTCAACGATGAGCTGCGGCGTAAGATGCATCAAGATCTAATCGATACTTATGATGAAGAGCTTGAGAACGAAATAGACGACTATGTGCGCGACTTTCGTTTTAATGGGCTGCAGATGACTGAGCAAGAGCGCTTGGATCGACGGACTTATTTTCAGGAATTGGTACGTTTGCAACGCGAATTGATTAAGCTGCAAGATTGGGTGGTCGATCGCGGTGAGCGTATTGTTGTCGTCTTTGAAGGACGCGACTCTGCTGGTAAAGGCGGTGCTATCAAACGTATCACTCAGCGGCTAAACCCAAGGGTTTGCCGAGTGGCAGCGCTGCCTGCACCTACTGAACGCGAACAATCGCAGTGGTATTTCCAGCGCTACGTAGCCCACCTGCCCGCTGCTGGCGAGATTGTATTATTTGATCGCAGTTGGTATAACCGTGTTGGCGTGGAACGAGTCATGGGATTTTGTACCGATGCCCAATACGAAGAGTTTTTTCAATCGGTACCTGAGTTTGAGCGCATGCTAGTACGCTCCGGTATTCGGCTAGTAAAGTATTGGTTTTCGATTACCGATGATGAGCAGCATTCGCGTTTTATGAGCCGTATTCATGACCCTCTAAAACAGTGGAAGCTGTCACCGATGGACTTGGAGTCAAGGCGACGTTGGGAAGATTATACCAAGGCGAAGGAAACGATGTTTGAGCGTACGCACATTCCAGAAGCACCGTGGTGGGTGGTGGAAGGCAACAACAAAAAGCGTGCTCGACTAAATTGCATCTCTCACCTGCTAGAACAAATTCCTTATAAGGAAGTCGCACGTGATGAAGTGGATCTTCCTGAGCGCAAGCGCGATGATGAATATTATCGTGAGCCTATCCCTGATGATATGTATGTGCCGTCACGCTATTA
>CBETCF010000035.1:0-13426 GCA_965534785.1 uncultured Psychrobacter sp. | reverse complement strand
CCACCGCCAGTAGCGAATAAAGCTTATGCGCTAGAGTACGGTAAAGATACTTTGGAGATGCAAAATAACTTGCCCCCTGAGCGCGTGCTGTTAGTCGATGATATTTTAGCTACTGGTGGCACTTTAACTACCGCTTATGAGCTATGCAAATCTGCTGAACATACGGTGGTAGGGGCGTTGGTGTTATTAGACTTAGTGGACTTGCATGGAGAGTTCCCAGTACCAGTTTATACCGTTTTGAAAGCGTAAACTTTTTTTAACCCTTATTCCAGATGCTAAAAAGCGCTCCAATTTTGAGCGCTTTTTTTTAATAGTGATTTATATTATATAGGTTACTAAGGCTATTAAGATTCTATAGACTATAACTTTGAGCTAGATGTATTAGAAATCCAGAGGTAAAGACGATAAGCCCGCATACTCTGTGCCCTTTGAGAGGACATAGCGCTTATTGGTTTCACCGTCGGTCAAAAAGCCACCAAAAGTCTGTGAGACCGCGCTGAATAAAATGATACTGACCGCGCTAAGAGCTTCTTCTGCTAACTCTTCCGTGTGCAATAGCTCTTTGGCCTTGGCGACACTGACAACCGCACAACTCTCGTTCTCACTTAAGCGAGGATTGGCATCTTCATTGTAGTTTTTGTAGCAAAAAGCAATGGAGATATACTCATCAGATCCAGCCAATTCTGCAAGATAAGCTTTGCTTATTGATTCTACTGCTTCAATACATTTCACAGCAGGCTGCTTTTTTAATGGCTTTAAGCGCTTACTATGAACAATAGTAATAAAAGTTTCTTGTTCGGGCTTTTTTGGGGTTCTAGACTTTAACATTAAGCATCCTTTTTTTAGTCAAAGAGAGGTAAGGGAAGAAAGAGGTTTAAACCAATATGGAAAAAAAATTATTTTAATTAACTGTATTTCTTTACTTATAATAAGCCACAAAAAATATTTTCAACTAACGCATAGCCGCCAAAGCCTGCGCTAACTCATCACGAGCATTGATAAAGCCATCAATACCCTTTGGCAGTAAATCCTGCGTCACTTTATCTTGTTGATAGGCATCACTGAACTGCTCATGAGTTAAGCTTACTTTGCCCATAGCTTGCAAATCCATAGATAGTTGCGGCGAAAGCTGGCGAACTACCTCTATATCCATTGCTGCTAATTCATCAATCAAATTAGGCGCAATAGTCAATAAGTCACAACCTGCTAAGGCTAATATCTGCTCTGTTGAGCGAAAGCTTGCGCCCATGACCTGAGTATTATAGCCGTGTTGTTTGTAATACTGATAAATGAGCTTGACAGATTGTACACCCATATCATCAGCGGCTGGCACGTTTTGACGGTTTTGTTGACGCTTTTGCCAATCCAAGATACGACCAACGAAAGGTGATATTAGTGTGACACCAGCATCGGCACAAGCAATGGCTTGATGCTGCCCGAAAAGAAGCGTCAAATTACAATGAATGTTTTGGGTCTCAAGATAACGCGCCGCTTCAATCCCTTGCCAAGTTGCAGCCATCTTAATCAGCACGCGCTCCGAATCAACTCCAGCTTTTTGATAAGCGGCTATAAACTCCAAAGCCTTATCGATAGTAGCCTGCGTATCATAAGACAAACGCGCATCTACCTCAGTGGATACTCGACCTTCAATCAGCTGTAGAATATCACAACCAATTTGAATAGTTAAAGCATCGATAACCGCATCAACGTCGCCCTGATGATGGCTCATAGTTTCCGCTAGCATCGATTGATTATCAGGATGGATAAGCGCTTTGGTAATGAGACTTGGGTTGGTAGTGGCATCGATAGGTTTCAGGCGTTCAATAGCGGCAAGGTCACCGGTATCAGCGACTATAGTGGTCATGGTGCGAAGCTGTTGTAATGCGCTCATCAAAGGTCCTTATAACTATAATAATTTTGGTGATAGTGCTTTTTATTAATAGTAGTTCTAGTGCTTGTTAGTGAAGCTATTTTGCTAATTTTTTAGACAGAGGTTAGATCGCTTTAGACTTTAACATAAATTTGCCTATAGATTTACTGCTAGTCACATATATTGCTGTTATCAATCCATTATAGCGAGACAACTAAAAGATATAAGGCTATTTAAATTATTTCAGCTATTTACAGCCATTTATGCATGGGCACTGTAGCGAGTTTTTGTTATAGTAGGGTCGGTCAGCTAATTGCTAGTTATTTTTGCTAATTTCATTTAGCATTAGTTATAAAAGGTGATAGCAGATTTAAATAATAATTTCTCAATACGAAAGTTAATAGCGCTAAAAAAGGATAAAGGGTATGAGTGAGCAGTCAGCAGAGCAAAAAGCAAAAGATTTGAAATCAGCAAACCCTGATGTTAGCGACAACTCAACCGATAAAGAGATGTTAAACCAATTGCGTCAAAATATCGACAGCGTTGATACGCAGATTCATACGCTAATTAATAATCGCGCTAAACTGGCCCAACAAGTAGCAGTGGTCAAAAAGCAACATTTAGCTGATAGTGGCAATGCTTCTGACAGCAATCCTATTTTTTATCGTCCTGAGCGTGAAGCGCAAGTGCTAAAAGCCGTTATGGCGCGTAATGAAGGGCCTATCAGCGATGAAAAGATGGCTCGTCTGTTTCGTGAAATTATGTCCGTTTGTCTAGATTTAGAAGCGCCGCAGCGTATTGCCTTTTTAGGGCCGCTTGGTACTTTTACTCATGCCGCAGCGCTCAAACACTTTGGTAAAGCTGCAGATACGGTGCCACTGACCACTATTACTGACGTCTTTCGTGAAGTGGAAGCGGGTACGGCAATGTATGGTGTGGTTCCAGTTGAGAACTCCTCTGAGGGCGTAGTCAATCATACTTTAGATGGCTTCTTATCTTCCACCTTAAAGATCATTGGTGAAGTTGAGCTACCTATTCATCAGAACTTTTTAGTAGCTGAGCATACCAAAGTCGATAGCATTAGCCGTATCTATTCGCATCAGCAGTCACTAGCTCAGTGCCGTCATTGGCTCGATGTTAACTATCCTAATGTCGAGCGCGTGGCAGTCTCAAGCAATGGTGAAGCGGCTCGTCGCCTAAAGAATGAATGGCATTCAGCCGCTATCGCCGGTGATGTTGCCGTGGCTGAATACGACTTGCATAAGCTGTACTCTAACATCGAAGATAATCCTAGTAATACCACCCGTTTCCTCATTATCGGTCATGAAGCTATTGCGCCATCAGGCCAAGATAAGACTTCTATTGTAGTTTCTGCTCATGATAAAGCTGGGGCGCTGATCGAAATTCTTAAGCCATTATCGTATCATGGCGTTTCTATGACTAGCATTGAGACTCGTCCTGAACGTCCTAACAAGTGGGCTTATGTGTTCTTTATCGACATGGATGGCCATATTGATAGCCCGAATGTCAGCGCCGCTATCGCTGATATCCGTCCGCTAGTGAAAGACGTGCGTATTTTGGGTTCTTATCCAAAAGCAGTGCTTTAGTCGTCAGTATTTTAGAGTCGCTTTTTGGCAGCCACTATTTAGTAATAAATCGCTCAAAACTGTTAAGGATAAATTATGCCATCCGCTAAAACTTCTCAAGCGCAAAGTCTTAAAGCATTGACGCCAGCCTACGATAGTATTTTAGAGTTGGCCCCTTATCAGACCGGTAAGCCTGTTGAGGAGTTGACCCGTGAATACGGGGTTTTTGATGTGGTTAAGCTGGCGAGTAATGAGAACCCAATGGGCTGCTCGCCAAAAGTGACTCTAGCTATCACCGAGCAATTAAGCCAGTTAGCTCGCTATCCTGATGGCAATGGTTATTATCTTAAGCAAGCGTTGTCTGACTTTACCAATATGAGCATCGACTGCATTACTTTAGGTAATGGCTCCAATGATTTGCTCGATATCTTAGCGCGCAGTTTTGTCGGCTCTGATGATGCTATCGTCTATAGTCAATATGGTTTTGTGGTGTATTCCATGCTAGCAAAAATGCAAGGTGCGACGGGTATTGAAGTAGCAGCGCAGCGTTTCGGTCATGACTTAACCGCCATGCGCCAAGCAGTAGCAGATAATGATAATACTAAGATAGTGTTTATTGCCAATCCAAATAATCCAACGGGCACGCAGTTAGATAGCGATGAGCTACACGAATTTGTGGCCAGTATGCCAAGCTCAGTATTAGTCGTATTAGACGAAGCTTATATCGAGTATAGCCCTGAGAGCAATAACCGCTCATTGCTTGATGAGTTTGATAATGTGGTTATCGTCCGCACCTTCTCCAAAGCTTATGGCTTAGCCGGATTACGTGTTGGCTACGCGCTAAGCTCGCCTGCGGTGGCTGACTTGCTAAATCGAATACGCCAACCGTTTAATGTCAGTCGTATTGGTTTGGCTGCCGCTGCTGCTGCCTTAGCGGATCAGAATTTTATCAACGATGTGCGCCAAACCAATAGTGAGCAAATGCGCTGGCTTGAGAAGCAGTTTGATGCATTGGGTTTAGGGTTTATCAAGTCGTCTGCTAATTTTATTATGGTGGAGATAGAAGATGCGGCTGATATCAATCAAGCGTTATTAGAGCAAGGCGTTATCGTACGTCCGTTAAAAGGCTATGGCTTGAATGATTGGTTACGGATTACCGTAGGCGTAGCAGAAGACAATATGCGCTTAATTGATACTCTAAAATCAATTTTAAATGCTGAATAAGTTCATCGATATCTGCGGCTGATAAAGTTTTATAGTAAATTAAGCCTAATAGTAAAATTATAGATAGAATAATAAGAAATAAATGAGCCCTTCAAGTTATAAGAATTACTTAGCTCCCGAACCTTTATTCGAGCAGGTCTGCGTCATAGGACTTGGTCTGATCGGTGCCAGCCTAGCGCAAGCGATAAAAAATAATAGCCTAAGCAAACGTTTAGTGGCAGTCGATAAACACCAGGCAAGCATTACCGCTGCTATCGAACAGGGTTTACTAGATGCGGGTAGTGACTCGCTTAGCCAAGTCGTCAGCGGTTCTGATTTAATTATAATCGCAGTACCAGTACAAGCAGTAGAAGCGGTATTCACTGAGATCAAAGGGGCCATGCAAAGCGGTCAAATCAGTGATGACTGTATTATTACTGATGTTTGCAGCACTAAAGTCAACGTCATTACCGCCGCTCAAAGTATTTTTTCAGAATTGCCGACTGGACTAGTACCCGCACATCCCATTGCTGGGGCTGAAGATTCAGGCTATCATGCTCGCCGCAGCGATTTATTTGTCAACCATAGCGTTATTATTTGCGAGCTGCCTACGACTAGTCAGACTGCTATCGATAAATTGAGTAAGTTATGGGAGTCAGTCGGGGCAAGCGTTATGGCTATGGATGCCGAACATCATGATTCGGTATTAGCTCATACCAGTCATCTGCCGCATCTGCTCGCCTATAACTTAGTCGATCAATTGGCCAGTCATGATGACAATTTGAATATGTTTCGTTATGCGGCCGGTGGCTTTCGCGACTTTACGCGCATTGCTGCTAGCGATCCGAAAATGTGGCACGATATATTTTTTGCCAACCAAAGCGCCATAGTCACAGCGCTTGATGAATACAGCGTTTATCTACAAAATATACGTCAGCTTATTATTGATAAAGATTCAACCGCCCTAATGGGGCTTTTGGGCCGAGCGCAAGCCGCACGGCGACATTTTGGTCATATGCTAGCCAGCACCCCTTATACGGATACCTCTGCTATGTCAGCTTCTTATATTATTTCTCCCAACAACAATAACAGCAACGCGGTCAATGGCACCATTACTATTCCTGGCGATAAGTCGATCTCGCATCGTAGCATTATGTTCGGCAGTATTGCCGAAGGCGTCACTCAAGTTACTGGATTTTTGGAAGGCGAAGATGCGTTAGCGACTCTACAAGCGTTTCGTGATATGGGCGTGACTATTGAAGGGCCGGATAATGGCAAGCTCACTATCCATGGCGTTGGTATGAAAGGCCTCAAGCCTAGCAAAACCCCTATCTATATGGGTAACTCGGGTACTAGCATGCGCTTGCTGGCAGGCATCTTAGCGGCGCAAGATTTTGATAGTGTATTGACCGGTGATACTAGCCTCAATAAGCGTCCAATGGAGCGTATTGCTGCGCCCCTGCGGCAGATGGGTGCGGTCATTCAGAGCACTGGCACTAGCGGTACTTCACCGCTTAGCATTACTGGTCGTGAACAAGTTGGCAAACCGCTACAAGGGATTGAATATGCCATGCCGGTGGCTTCGGCACAGATAAAATCTTGTTTATTGCTAGCTGGTCTTTGGGCTGAGGGTACGACTACCGTTACTCAACCAGAAGTCAGTCGCGACCATACCGAACGTATGCTCTCAGCCTTTGGTTATGAGGTGAGCGTTGATGGCAATCGTATTAGCGTAGAAGGCGGAGGTAAGTTGACAGGCGGTGATATAGCCGTACCTGCTGATATCTCCTCAGCGGCGTTTTTTATGGTTGCTGCTGCTATCAGCAAAGGTAGCGAGCTGACCTTAACTCAAGTGGGTATTAACCCTACGCGTACGGGTGTCATCGATATCTTAAAGCTAATGCAAGCAGATATTACCCTAACTAATAAGACTTATGTTGGTGAAGAGCCCGTCGCTGATATTACCATTCGCTCATCAAACTTAGTCGGTATCAAGATTCCAGAATCACTGGTACCGTTAGCTATTGATGAGTTTCCAGTGCTATTCGTCGCCGCGGCCTGCGCAAAAGGGCGCACAACGCTTACAGGCGCTAAAGAGCTGCGGGTTAAAGAGTCTGATCGTATTGCGGTGATGGCAGACGGTTTACAAACATTAGGTGTTGATTGCACCGTAACTGAAGATGGCTTAATTATTGAAGGCCAAGGCACTCACAATCAGCTGACAAAGGTCATTGGTAGTGAGACTAATAATGATGAGCCGGTCTTTACTGGTGGTCATATCACCTCGCATCATGATCACCGTATAGCTATGAGCTTTGCGGTTGCTAGCTTGCGCGCCTCAGAGCAAATTATCATTGAAGGGGTGGAGACGGTGAATACTAGCTTCCCAGGCTTTGCAGAGTTAGCCAACCAAATCGGCATGTCGATCGAAGTAGACAAAGGCGCTGATAGTGATGAAACGGCTGATAAAGCTTAATTCTCTTTATTAATAATTAGCTTCTAAAAATATAATATTTTAGCAATGGGTCGAAGTCGTTAAGGCATCGACACATTGCTTTTCTACTTTAGTCGTTACTATTTTTATATTCCAAAATCTCGCGTTTTTATAGTTATCGAGCCCTTTCAATTCTGCTGTTAGGGTTCGAAATAAAGCTAGTAAGAATGTGTTCTATGCTAATAAGTTGTCTTGTGTTATGACCACCCAAAATGTGCTAAAAAAACCAGTAGCTGCCATCGAAACCACTAGACGCGGTATTATCACGGCGCTCATTGCTTTCTCTATTTGGGGTGCTTTTCCGCTTTATTTTAAGCAACTAAGCGACTATAACGCGACCGAAATTATTGGCCACCGTATTATTTGGACATTTGTGTGTCTACTAGTGGTGCTCATTGCGACCAAGCGTTGGCAGTGGATTGAGGTTCTCAAAAAAAATCCAAGATGGATAGCACTGACTTTTATATCTGGGATTATCATCGCTACCAATTGGCTGACCTATGTTTGGGCCGTTAATAGTGACCAGATACTAGAGGCAAGCCTCGGCTACTTTATCGGGCCGCTAGTCGGTGTAGCGCTATCGATGATTTTATTCAAAGAGCGTATGCGACCGCTGCAATGGGTAGCCATTGCTTTCGCTTTAATATCAGTGCTCATTCAGGTAGTCATGATAGGAAGTTTACCTTGGATATCGCTAATATTGGCGTTTAGCTTCAGCACTTATGGCACTATACAACGACAGACCCCGCTGACCGCTGTCGATGCAATGTTTGTAGAAACCGCTATGCTAGTGCCAATATGTATATGGTGGTTTTGGCAGGCAGACGTGGCAAGTAGCCAGATTAGCTTTTGGTTTACCTCCAACATTTGGCTATTGATGATAGCAGGGCCGATTACTTTGATACCGTTATTACTATTTAATAAGTCTACTAAATTAGTCGCTTATAGTATTCTAAGCTTTATGAATTACCTAACACCGACCTTTATTTTCTTTTTAGCAGTATTTTATTATAAAGAACCTTTTGATTTACAGCGCTTAGCGGTGTTTGGTCTGATCTGGTTAGGTTTGCTATTATTTAGTATCGATCTATGGCGACATCGCCCGAGTAAAATGCTAAAAATGGCAGCGATGAAAAAGGCGGCTTGATAAAAAAGTTTATCGTGTAGGCTTCGGCCCAGCAAACCTCTAGGTAAAATTGCAATATCAATTCTCAAATAGCAGTTGCTAAATGTAGTTGAGATTGATTTATTATAAAAGACGGTAATCGAGGATAACAGTATGTTCCATAGCGAAGCGGATATAGTATTTGTAAAAGGGTTAACCGTTGAAGCGGTCATTGGCGTCTTTGACTGGGAGCGCGCAATCACTCAGCCTATTTTAATCGATATCGCGTTAGAAACAGATATTAGTCAAGCGGCGCTATCAGATGATGTTAAGAACGCTTTGAGCTACAAAGAAGTTTGTGACGATGTCAGTATGTGGTGTAAAGACATCAAAGCAAAATTGCTGGAGCATTTAGCTGAACAACTTGCCGATAAGCTATTTGCAAAATACAACTGTCAAAAAGTGACTCTAAGCGTAGCTAAGCCGACAGCTATCAAAGAAGCCAACGCGGTTGGGATCCAAATTACGCGGTTGGCAAAAAATGATCCCAAAAATACAGATAATGCGGCTAATGAGCAATAAGGATTTAGCGGATTTGCAGCTAGAGAGTTTAGCGAGGCTACCTTTTGCAGAGCTACAACAGCAGAGGGTAAGCGCGGTATTATTAGCGCTAGGTAGTAACTATCAAGCAGACTATCATTTGCCATACGTGCGTGAAAGTTTGGCTAAGCTAGGAGAAATAACCCTATCTACGGCATTTGAAAACCCTGACATTACCGCTACTAAGGAGCAGCCAAAACCTGATTATACTAATCAAAGTATTTATTTAGCCTTGAGCAAAAGTATGACTTTAGACCAGTTGCAGCAAACCTTTAAGAGGTTAGAGGAGGAGTGCGGTCGGCAGCGCTTAATAAAGACTAAAGCTGCTGTCAAACAAGTAACCTTTGAACCAGTAACTATGGATATTGATATCTTGGTGGTTAAGCTAGAGGATAAACAGAATAGCCTAAGCAATATTAACGGTAAATGGAATGTTATAGCCAAACGCTATCCTTTTGCAACATATGAAATGGCTGGCATAGAAGAGATACAAAAAAAGAGCTAGATTAAAACCTAGCTCGTTCAATATAAAACCCTTTAGTTAACTATTGCGCCGTCAAGCCACCATCAACGATAAACTCCGAACCGGTTGAATAGCTTGAATCATCCGAAGCTAAAAACAGCACCATACCGCTGACTTCTTCTGCTTGTGCCACACGTCTCATAGGAATAGTCTTGGCAAAAGCTTCTACCGCATCCTTAGTATCGTCTTGCATAATCATCGGAGTCGCAATGACGCCTGGATGAATAGAGTTTACGCGAATACCATGAGGTGCGCATTCTAAGGCGGCGGCTTTAGTCATACCGCGTACCGCAAACTTAGAATCGGTGTAGCCAATAGCGCCACCCACTAAGCCATTAATCGAGGAGATGTTGATAATCGAGCCTTGTTTAGCTTCTATCATCGAAGGAATAACCGCTTTCATTCCTAAAAATACTGACACTTGATTAATCTCAAGGATTTTACGGTAATCTTCCAAAGAAGTATCTAAGATCGACTTATGCGTAGTGATGCCGGCATTATTGACTAAGACATCAATTTGACCGAACTTAGCTTCGGTCTGCTTTATAACCTCAGACCAATCTGCTTCACTAGTGACATCTTGCTTGACGAATAAAGCGTTATTACCAAGCTCTTTTACTAGTGCGTTCCCTTTATCACTGTTGATGTCGGTTAGTACCACTTTCGCGCCCTCAGCAATGCAAGTTCGAGCATGAGTCTCACCCATTCCCTGAGCCGCACCGGTAATGATGATAACTTTATTTTGTAAGCGTGACATGATGTCTCCTAATATTATAGTTATGATTGATATGATCTTTAGTGAGAGAGTTAAATCAAATATTGACCAACTATTATAGGGTGTTACAAGCAATCTTCCAGTAATCAACCTTAAAGACTTGTGCTACACAAGTAAAAGAATCAGCGTTGGTAATATCGGTACCATAAAATTAGACTGTTAAAATCAAATTCTAACAAGGGATAGAGATGTATAGACGGATAATAGAGTTTTGCTTCAATGAAGTAGGTAGTCAGCAGTTCTTCGAGAAAGATTTAGGCTTTGATAAGTTACTACGAGAGCGTTTTAGTGAGGTACTGAAGCAAGCGGCTGCGGCTGAGCTGTATGGTTGGCGCAGCAGTCTTGAGGGACGTTTAGCTGAGATTATCGTCTTAGACCAGTTTTCACGAAACATCTACCGTGATACAGCGGCTGCTTTTGCACAAGATTCAATGGCCTTAGTTTTAGCGCAAGAGGCAATAGCTCTCAATAGTTTGCAGCAGCTAAAAACGGTAGAGGAGCGTAAGTTTTTATTAATGCCCTATATGCATAGCGAGTCCAAGCTAATTCACCAGCAAGGCCTGTTATTATTCAAGGAATATACTAATAGCGAGACGGTAGCTGCTGAGATTAAACACAAAGTTATTATAGATCGTTTTGAGCGTTATCCGCATCGCAATGAGATTTTAGGACGAGTTTCTAGTGCTGAGGAAATTGACTTTTTAAAGCAACCTAACTCCTCTTTCTAGTTTGTACTAGAGAAAGAGGGTTATTAGCTTAAATAACTATTGTCACTATTTCTTTGTAGCGTCAGCCTGATTCACATCATTTTGATCAATGACATCAATATCTTCTAAGCATAGCTTGTCATATTCCTTTTCACAAAAGTCAGGATCAAGTTTGCACATCGCTTTTTGTAACTGATCTAAGCGAGTTTCAGACTGCTGAATGTGCTCAAGCATCTTGGCAAAAGCTTCGGCAACAGGGTCTTGTGAATGCGGGTCGATACCATAAGCCTGAAAGGCGCTATCACGGGCTGAAGGTTTACTATCATTTTTAGTTTGAGTTTTCTTTGGCTCATCCTTGCCGGTAATAATACCTTTGGCTGCCTTTTCTTGTTGTTTTGAATCCTTGATTTTGGCAACAATAGGATTACCTTTTTCATCATGGTATTCAGAGATCATCCGCGCGGCACTGCCGACCATTGTTGCATTGGCGGGAACGGGCTTGACCACTACCGCGTTCGAGCCGATTTTAGCATTTTTACCGACGGCAAATGGCCCTAGCACTTTAGCACCGGCACCAACAGTAACGCCGTCTTCTAGCGTAGGATGGCGTTTGCCATTATCTTGTGAGACACCGCCTAAAGTGACGCCGTGATAGAGAGTGACATCATCGCCAATCTCAGCGGTTTCGCCGATAACCACACCGACGCCATGATCGATGAAGAAGCGTCTACCAATTTTGGCAGCGGGGTGAATCTCAATACCAGTAACGATACGCGAGGCATAAGAGATAACACGAGCCGCTAATTTTTGCTCACGATTCCATAGGTAATGAGCACTACGATGAAGTATTAAGGCATGAATACCAGGGTAGGTGAGAATGACCTCTAAGCTGTTTCGAGCTGCAGGATCGCGTTTGAATACCGCGTCGATATCTTCTTTGAGGTCTCTTCTTACGGTACTAAGCGATTTCAGTAGGGTAGATGGCGATGGCATAACGCGTCCTATCGTATTTTGATTACAGTACTGAGTTGAAGTACTTAAATATAGTTTTTAGTTATAGCAGCTTTGTAGCATAAAATATAGCTATGAGCTATAAATAAAGAGAGATTATGAAATAGTGCTAGCTGTTTATCTGAAAACGGAACCTACAAGTTTATAATATAGCTATATAGATTCCGCTTAATATACAATCTCTAACTGCCACTAGTAGTGTATTTTAGCAGCTCGACAACTTGTTCAGGGGTTTGCGCCCATGCCATTGCTGCGGCATCTACTTCTTTTAGGGGATGGATAATATCATCAGCATGTAATGTGATGTATGGCTTGCCTAATGCTGCGCAGTAGCCGGCGTCAAATGCGGCGTTCCATTGCTTGTATTTATCACCAAAGCGAATAATAGCAATATCACATTTTTGTATTAGGTTTTTGGTGCGAATTGAGTTAACTTTTGACGACTGATGGTCACGCCAAAATTGATTGTCGTTTTCACCCAATAAATCACCCGCCGCATCGCTAGCTTCATGGTTAGTCACTGCGGAGGTAAATTCAATATTTAGGCCATGTTCTTTAGCGCCTTGCATGATCTTTTCGCGCCAATCCGTGTGAATCTCGCCAGATAAATAAACCGTCCATTTCATAGTTAGCTCCATTTAGTTTTTGCTGGTACGTTAAGGTTATTAGGGATTATAGCCTACGGCAGTATATCAGCCGTAGTTAAAGGATACAAAAGTCGGTGAACAATGACTTATGTGTAAATGTCAGGCGTTTAAAGGCATAGCTAGTCTTTTGAGAGCTTAGCAATTAAAGCACTAAGTAGCTGATACTCTTTTTGATCGAGTTGAAGGCGCGAACCTAGGCGCGATAAACGTGCTGGCAAAGAACGTAGATGCTCGCTATCAGCGAGATTACGCGCCACCATCAACTCTGTAGTACGCTTAGTTAGGTTTTGCAGTTGCTGCTGAGTAATAGCAGGCTCATCCCATTGCTGACGTATATAGGTGTTAAGCATGGGCTGCGACTCTAAATTTTCATCGCTTTCACTTACAGTACTACTATTATCAAGTTCAAGAGAGTTATTACTCTTAACTTGATGAGTTTGCGCATAAGCGAAAATAAAGCTAGCTATGACTTGTACCGCTGAGGCGACATTGAGTACCGGATAATCAGGATTGGCATCGATTTGAATATGGAAATCGGCAAAAGCTAGCTCTTCATTGGTAAGGCCACGATCTTCACGACCAAAAATAATAGCTATATTGGGTTTGTTTAATGATAATTGCTCAGGTTCAGCGCTAATCTTGTTTTGATTATCGATAAAATCTAGCATGATTTTGGCCGCTTGCGTAGGCGTAACTACGGGGCGCGGTAGATGACGACTGCGACTGCTAGCGGCAAACACCAACTGACAATCACCAATAGTGTCTTCTAAGGTAGCGGTCATCTTGGCAGCTGCTAATATCTCACTACCACCAGCCGCGTGCGAGATGCTAGTGTCATCGATTGGTAGCTTGGGATTGACTACTGTTAGATGAGACAAACCCATGGTATGCATGGCCCGTGCCGC
>CBETCF010000034.1:0-13444 GCA_965534785.1 uncultured Psychrobacter sp. | reverse complement strand
CTAACCAAGCTGACTGAAAAACAAGCTGAGTATTTGGGTGTGCCTGTCGAAGGTCCATTCAAGCCTGACGCTTATAAATACTAAGAGGAGCTAGTCTGTGAGTAAGCCTGCTTTCTCCTTTGAATTTTTCCCTGCCAAAACTGAGCAAGGACATGAGAAGCTAATCGCTACTTTTGATGAGCTGAACAAGTTATCACCAACCTACTTTTCAGTGACTTATGGTGCTGGCGGTTCGACTCGTAGTCGCACCTTAGATATCGTACAAGCTTTATGCGTGCGTAGTGATACTCCGATTGCCCCGCATATCTCTTGTATCGGTGACGATAAAGCTGAGATTGCTGAGCTATTGGACTTATATAAGAGCTTAGGTATTAAGCGTTTAGTAGCGCTACGTGGTGACTTGCCCTCAGGTCAAGTCGGTATGGGTGAGCTGCCGTTTGCGCTGGATTTAGTCAAATTTATCCGTGAGTATTCAGGCGATCAATTTCATATCGAAGTCGCGGCTTATCCCGAGATGCACCCGCAAGCCAAAAGCTTTTTATTCGACATTGATAATTTAGTCAATAAGTATCAGGCCGGCGCTAATACCGCTATTACCCAGTTCTTTTATAACGCTGATAGCTATCTTTACTTACGTGATGCTCTTGAGCAGCGCGGTATCGATACTGTCGCTCAGCCATTGGTTGCGGGTATTATGCCGATTACTAACTCTAGCAACCTAATACGCTTCGCTGATAGCTGCGGCGCTGATATTCCGCGCTATATACGTAAGCAATTAGCAGACTTTGGCGATGATCGCCGTGCCATTCGCGAGTTTGGTTTTGATGTGGTCTATCGTCTTTGCGAGCGTCTAATAGCTGAAGGTGTTCCTGCTATGCATTTTTATAGCATGAACAAGGTTGAGCCTAATAAGCAATTGGTTGAAGCTCTAGGGCTAATCCCTGAAACTTCTGTCTCTGAAACTTTGGCAGTATAAAGCTTGATGCTTTTGTGCTTAATGGTAGCTTGATTGCTATATTAGCGTAAAAAAGTATAATTAACTGGTGCTCTTAGGGGTGCCAGTTTTTTTTGGGCTGATTTTTATATTACTGTTATTTATCTACTGCATTTAACTTAAATGCTAACCATAGGGACCATCTAACGTGCGACGTTTTTTTTATGCTACTAGCCCTAACGAGTATCCACAGCTTAACACTCTAGCGCTTGGTGATAGTGTCGAGTTGACTGAAGCTATTACTCACCATTGGTGCCGCGTACTGCGTGCTAATATTGGTGATAAAGGGGTGTTGTTCGATGGCTTTGGTGGAGAATATCAAGTCGAGCTGCAAAGCATTAGCAAAAAGCAAGCCACTGCTGTCCTACTCTCTCACAATAAAGACGATCGTATTGCACCAATCCTGACTAAAATTGGCTTGGTGATGAGTCGCGGCGAGCGTATGGATTATGCTATCCAAAAATCAACGGAGCTTGGCGTTACCGCTATCCAACTGCTCAGCAGTCAGCATGGTGAAGTCAATCTCAAACCGGCACAAGTAGAGAAGAAACTGGCTCATTGGCAGCAAATAGCTATAGCAGCGTGTGAACAATGCGGATTGAATCGCCCGCCAATGATTTTGGCGCCTATGCCTCTGAATCAATGGATTGCACAGAGGACTAATGACCAAGCTGAAGATAAAAATGTAGTGAATGCGGCTGATTTATCTACGGTAGTTAGCCCTATGGTGGCAACTCTAAGCCAAGATAATTATTATCAACTATTGCAGCGCTCAGCAGATTTGCGCTTGCAGTTGAGCGTGCCTGCAGCCGATCAACCTTTGATGCCAGTAGCCCTCAAAGCGATTTTGGCCAATAAGCAGCCCTACCTTGAGCTACTTATTGGCCCTGAGGGCGGCTTGAGTGAGGATGAGTGCCAACAAGCTGAGCAAGTAGGATTCATGCCTTGGCAGATTGGCTCGCGAGTGCTGCGTACTGAAACGGCGCCAGTAGTAGCGCTAGCTACCTTATATGCTTTACGTCAAAGCTGATGGATAATATACAATAGTTCGTTCCATCTACCGTAACTATCACTAGCGCTTCACTCTCTATAATAGTGTTTGACTACAAACCTTTTTGCTTAACTCAAGAGATATGCCATGACTGCGTTTATGCCTCTCTCACTAGCCAGCAAGCAACAACTACTCACTCAGCATTATGAGCAGCTCGATGAGGCTGTTATTATTATAGATGCTGATAAGCGTTATTTATCAGTGAATGGCGCTTATGAAAGACTGATAGGTTATAGTGAGGATAAATTACTAGGTCAGCCTTTTGTCACCTCTAACCTATCTTTTTTGACTGAGCACAACTCTGCAGCTTTGCATGACATGAGCAATCATTTAGCTCAGCATAATCTTTATAAAAATAGCTTTATCCTGCTTAGTAATGATCAACAAACCCTCAATTGCGATATTACCTTTCAAAAACTCGCTATCGAAACCACCGTTTATTATGTTGGCTCAATAAATAAGGTTTCGACCGCTATCGTAGCAGAAGCCCAGTCGAAGTATTTGCTCAATGATGATTCGACGGCTGATTCTATAACGAGTGAGATGCCCTCAACAGGCTTAGCTAACCCTAAACAGCTATTCAGCCAAGCTATTGCTGCCAATCAATTTATAGCCCATTATCAGCCTAAAGTCAGATTAGAGACTGGCACTATCGTTGGTTTTGAAGCGCTAGTACGCTGGCAGCATCCTACTCGTGGTCTACTAAAACCGAAAGACTTTATCGATGACATCATCCACTACAACCTTTCTCTTGAACTGTTTTGTCAGCTATCAGAACAGATTGCGCAGCTTTTAACTCAGTGGCAGGCTATGGGCTTTACCCAACACATTTGTATCAATGCCGATGCTGCTGAATTTAGTAACCCTAAATTTAATAGTGTTGTTAGCTCTCTATTACAGAAATATGATATCGACCCCTATCAGCTGCATATCGAGATGACTGAGTCTTCACTAATGCCTTGCAGTGGGAAAATAAAGCAGCGTCTTATAGAGCTTAAAGGGTTAAAGGTTTGCCTCGCGCTAGATGATTTTGGCACTGGCTACGCCTCGCTTAGTTACTTGCAAAAATATCCTTTCGATTACATAAAAATAGATAAGAGCTTTGTCTCTCAGCTCAGCTCGGATAAAACTCAACAAGCTATCGTCAAAGCCATATTAGATTTAGCTATCGCCCTGGATATGCAGGCCGTCGCTGAAGGAATCGAGACTCAGCAGCAATATGAGCTACTACAAGAGATGGGTTGTAAATACGGTCAAGGATATTGGCTAGGTCGTCCGATTAGCGGAGAAGTAGCAACACAGCTACTCAAAAATCAAAAGCACTAATTATTAAAAGCTTTAGTCATTAAAAGCTTTCGCCACTCAAAGCTCTAGCTATTCAAACTTTCAACCAACTTAAGCTTAGTCTAGCTAAATAACGGGCTAAACCCTTACTATCATCATTGATAAATTTAGCGCTAATGCTTAGCCCATAACGGTTGCAAGGCAGGTTCATGACTTATCAGTACTAGCTCAAAACTTGTATATCTGTCTATGAAAGCCTATCTTTTATAAGTCTAATAAACAGCACTCGATAAATATATTTCTACTAAAAAAATGATTAAACAACTATTACGGTTATAAGCCGTTGTTGGTTATATACAAAAAAAGGACCGGACACCATGCAATATAAAGCCCCTATTCGTGATATGAAATTTGTCATGCATGAGCTACTAGATAGCACCGCTCACTATCAGAAATTACCAGAATATGCGCACATCGAAGCAGATATCGTCGATAGTTATTTAGAAACTGCCGCTAGTTTTGCTGAAAATGAATTATCACCATTGAATCAAAGTGGCGATGCAGAAGGCTGTCATTTCGAAAACGGTGAGGTCACTACGCCTAAAGGCTTCAAAGAAGCTTATAAGCAGTATTGTGAGCTTGGCTTTACCTCTTTAACCGCTGAAGAAGAGTTCGGTGGACAGAATATGCCGATGTCATTGAACTCCTCTATCTCTGAGTTTATGGGTACTGCCAACTGGTCATTTGGGATGTATCCTGGTCTTTCTGAAGGCTGTGTTTCTACCCTTGAGCATCATGGTACCGATGAGCAAAAGAACAAATATCTACCTAAGCTAGTCTCTGGCGAATGGACTGGGGTCATGTGTTTGACTGAGCCTCAATGTGGTTCTGATTTAAACTTAGTACGTACCAAAGCTGAACCTAATGATGATGGTACGTATAGCATTAAGGGCAGTAAAATTTGGATCTCAGCCGGCGAACATGATATGTCTGAGAACATCGTTCATATCGTTCTAGCCCGCTTACCAAATGCTCCAGAAGGCACTAAAGGCTTATCGTTATTTGTGGTTTCAAAATTCATGGTCAATGACGACCAGAGCTTAGGCGAGCGCAATGCAGTATCTTGTGGCTCTATCGAGCACAAAATGGGTATCAAAGCTTCAGCAACTTGTGTGATGAACTATGACGGTGCTACCGGTTGGTTAATCGGTGAAGAGAATCGTGGCCTAAATGCGATGTTCACCTTCATGAACGTGGCGCGTATCGGCACCGCTATTCAAGGCGTTACTGCAGCTCAGTTCGCTTTCCAAGGCGGTTTAGCATTTGCTACTGATCGTTTAGCGTTCCGTTCTTTAGAAGGCGCTAAATATCCGGATAAACCTGCTGATCCTATCATTGTGCACCCAGCGGTCCGTGACATGTTATTGACCACTAAGGCCTTTGCTGAAGGTGGCCGTGCCCTTATCGGTTACATGTCGCAGTTTGCTGACATTGTGGCAAAAGGAGAAGGCGAAACGCAAGAATATGCCAATCAGATGCTGTCGCTATTAACGCCAATCGGTAAAGCTTTTTTAACTGAAACTGGTCTAGAAGCGGCCGGTCATGGCGTACAGATCTTGGGTGGTAGCGGTTTCTGTACTGAGTATGGCTTAGAGCAAAACGTCCGTGATACGACCATCGCTTGTATCTATGAAGGCACTACTCAGATTCAATCGCTAGACTTGATTGGCCGTAAAGTCTTAGGCTCACAAGGTAAGTTGCTTGCCAACTTCACTAAAGTTATAGGCGATTTCTGTGAAGCCAACAAAGACAATGCCGATATGACTCAGTTCATCGAGCCACTGGTGCAACATATCGAACAATGGGGCGAGCTAACAGAAGAGATTGCTGCTCAAGCCGAACAAGATCCACAAGCGGTAGGCGGTGCGGCGGTTGACTATATGTACTTCAGTGGTTACGTCACTCAAGCTTATTTATGGGCACGTATGGCTTTAATCGCACAAACTGAAATTGCTAATGGCAATAGCGAAAAAGCTTTCTATGATGCTAAAGTTAAGACCGCGCAGTTCTTCTTTACCAAGCTGCTACCACGTACTAGCACTTACGCTCAGCGTATCAGCACCGGTACTGAGCCGTTTATGAGCATGGATGTTGAGCAATTTTCTTTTTAATTTAGCTTTATAATGCACTGATTTGTTAATTTAGAACTTTAGTGCGCGCAAGCATCGGTAACGTGCTTAGAATCGGTAATATACTTAGGTGTGTTGCCGATTTTTTTGCAGTCTATTTTATAATAGTAGCAAACAACTGATTAGTTAGCCTTTATAAGAAAACTAACCCCTTAAGCACTATTTAAAGACCACAAGGCCAATCTTTAACTTTTGGTGCACCCACTATTCACGAACAAATACACATGATATTGCACGAATTTGTTAAACTTTGCTTATTGTTAGCACTTAAACATTTTCCATATTAAATTTATTGACTTAGCCTGTAAGGCTTATCGCTATTAAATGACAAGCGAAGCCTCACTGTTTATATTTGCACGTTTTTTTCTACTACTTTTGAACAAAAGGATTTTTTATGTCTGTTTACAACGCTCCTCTTAATGACATGCGCTTTATCTTAACTGACGTTTTCCGTGCCCATGAATTTTGGCAAAGTAATGATAAACTCGCTCACGTTGACATGGACACCGTCGACATGATCTTGGAAGAAATGGCAAAATTATCAAAGAACGTGTTACTACCTATCAATCGTACTGGCGATGAAGAAGGTGCAACCTTCGAAGGTGATGGCGTAGTGACGACTCCTACTGGCTTTAAAGAAGCTTATAAGCAGTATGCTGAATCAGGTTGGGTAGGATTGAGCGGTGATCCTGAATATGGTGGTCAAGGCTTCCCAAAAATGGTCACTATGCTGACTGAAGAGATGATCTTTACCACTAACCAATCTTTTGCTCTCTATCCTAACCTCACCGTCGGTGCCACGCTATGTATGAATGCCGCCGCTAGTGATGAGCAAAAAGAGACTTATCTAGAAAAAATGTACAATGGTGAATGGTCAGGTACTATGTGCTTAACTGAGCCGCATGCTGGTACCGATTTGGGTATTATCAAAACCAAAGCTGTCCCTAACGATGATGGTAGCTATAAAATTTCTGGTACCAAGATTTTCATCACCGGCGGTGAGCATGACCTAACCGAAAATATTATTCACTTGGTATTGGCGAAAACGCCAAATGCACCAGAAGGTTCAAAAGGTATATCATTATTCATCGTTCCTAAATTCTTGGTCAACGAAGATGGCAGCTTAGGTGAGCGTAATACCCTAGCAGTAGGCTCTATCGAGCATAAAATGGGTATCAAAGCCTCAGCGACTTGTGTGATGAATTTTGATGATGCACAAGGCTGGATGGTAGGCGCTGAAAACACTGGCCTGTCTTCGATGTTTGTAATGATGAACTATGAGCGCGTTACTATGGGCTTACAAGGCCTTGGCGGCTCTGAGCTGGCTTACCAAAACGCTGCTATTTATGCCAATGATCGTGGTCAAGGTCGTAGTGATACTCAATTGCAAAGCCCTGAAAAACCAGCTGATGCCATTATTCATCATGCTGACGTGCGCCGTATGCTATTAAATGCCAAGGCTAACTCAGAAGCATCACGTTGCTTTGCGATGTATGTCGCAAAAAATCTTGATGCTGAAAAGTTCAGTGATGATCCAGAAGTCGCCCAAGCGGCAGCGGCTCGTGTAGCGCTATTGACGCCAGTAGCCAAAGCTTTCTTGACTGATAAAGCGTTAGAGGCGACAGTTGATTGCCAGCAAGTCTTTGGTGGTCATGGCTATATTCGTGAATGGGGTATGGAGCAAATCGTTCGTGATACTCGCATTGCCCAGATTTATGAAGGTACTAATGGTATCCAATCCCTTGATTTATTAGGCCGTAAAGTGGCACGTAATAATGGTAAGTATATCAATAACTTCTTAGCTGAAATACGCGATTTCGTTAATAATATGAAAGCGGAGCATGGCGTTAAGCAAGCAACACTAGAAGCCACTGACAAAATCGAAGCGTTGACCGAAGCGGTCTTAGCTAATATTAGCAATCGTAAAAATGAGATCAACGGTTGTGCGGTAGATTACTTGCATGCCTTTGGCTACCTATGCTACTCGTACATGTTTGCGATGATGGTTGAAGCAGCTGACGGTAAAGAAGGCGAGTTTTATACCAATAAAGCTAAGCTAGCAGACTACTTTGTGGGACGTATCCTACCGCGTATCGATGCTCATGTGCAGATGGTAGAAGCTGGTAGCGACCCGATGATGAACTTTGATCTTGAATACTTCAATGTGGCTACTAGCTAATAAATTGATGGTTAATTCTTTATCATTTATTGCTCTAATCGTTTAATTTATAATCGTAAATTACGAGCAAAGAGGACAGTTTCGCACTGTCCTCTTTTTTGTCCCAAATACTTCTTCTAGCTAGTACGCTTTCTACTGGCAGGACTTGCAAAGCTTTCAAAATAAGCTGAGTAAAAATAACTGCTAACAAAATAATTGACCGCAAATAGCCGGTTCAGATTAGAATGATTTAATATTATCAACACGCCCTAATCTTAACAAACAGCTCATAACCAGTGTTTTTAAAATAATGACTGAAAATATAAAAATAACCAAGGGTACGATGTGTCTGAACTAAAACGTATTTTACAGCAGATTACCGCTTTAAGCGATTTACCAGAGCCCTCGGTACTAAAGCGCTTGGTCGATGAGCTGCGGGTGACTGATAAAGAACCTGCCTTAGCCAACCAAAACCTACAAATGCTAATCGATTTGTTACGCAAGCATCCAGAATATGGTGATGGGCTAGCTAGTTTTGTGCTAAAGCTAATTATTCAGTACCGCCAAATTGCGTTATATACCGATACTGGCATCATGTCAGATCATGGATTTTTTAGTAGCTTAAAGCGTTTAGTAGGTCATCGATTTTTACCTTTACTGCCACAAGAGGATTCTGTGGTTGAATTGGTCGGCTATTTGTTTGACAGAAGCACTGATGAGCGTTGGCTGGCCAATATTGAAAAGGATAAATGGGATGAGGTGGTTGACTTACTTAAGGTCAAAGACGAGCACCTAGACTTGGTCGCTACTGCCAAAAACAGCATATTGAACGCCATTATTATTTTATCTTATCGGGTCAGCGGCATAGGTCTGCATCCTGATTTGATGGAATCATATCCGCAAATATTGAATTACTCAGCTTCCTTTGTCGCGCAAAACCAAGAAGCGGTACTCTTCGTCAATCAATATCGCCAAGCCCATGAACTTGATACCTTAACCGATATCACTCCTGAGCAAGCGGTAGATTCTGCACCTTTACTCGTTATGTTAGAACAATGTGAAGATGTAGTGACGACCATCCGTAAACGTATTTATAAGACTGGTATCTCTATACGTCTGACCAATATGATGATGCGTCTCGAACAAAGTTTGCAACGCATTCGTATTTTGACGAAGCTAGTTTCAGATGATGGTCAAAAACGTGATCGTGCCATAATCGAGCTGATTCAAGCGCTTATTGAAACGGCGAGTCAGCGCTATAGCATTGGTCATTTGATCGATACTAATACTAAGCTACTGTCCAAAAAAGTTACCGAAAATGCCAGCCGCGTTGGCGCGCATTATATTAGTACTGATAAAGCTGGTTATAAAAAGATGTTCAAAAAAGCCTCAATTGGCGGTTTTGTTATCGCTTTTATGGCGACTTTAAAGATATCTGCTTATCACTTAGCTCTAGCGCCGATAGGTCGCGCGTTCGTTAACAGCATGATCTATGGTTTAGGCTTTGTATTTATCCACGTCATCCATGGGACGGTCGCTACTAAGCAGCCAGCAATGACCGCAGCAGCCATTGCCTCTACTATTTCTGACGGCTCTGGCAAAAAATCCCATCAGCTCACTAAACTCTCTGAATTAGTAGTCGATATTTTACGTACTCAATTTATCGCTATAATGGGTAACGTTATGCTTGCGATGCCAGTCGCTTTGCTTATCTCCTTTGCTTGGCTACAGTACAATGGCGTGCCGATGATAGATAATAATAAAGCGGCCAGCTTACTGCACGATCTCGATCCCTTTCGCTCTCTAGCCTTGCCTCATGCCGCCATTGCCGGAGTTTATTTATTCTTGTCGGGGTTGATTGCTGGTTATTATGATAACTTAGCGGTTTATAATAATATAGGCGCTAGGATTCAGCGTCACAGATTACTCAAATTCTTACTACCCAAATCATGGCTTACCCGTTTAGGCGGTTTTGTTGAAGCTAACCTTGGGGCTATTATGGGTAATTTCTTATTCGGGGTTTTCCTTGGTAGTACCGCTACTATTGGCTTCATCTTTGGTTTACCTATTGATATTCGCCACATTGCTTTTGCCTCTGCCAACCTTGCCCATGGATTATTTAATCTCTCTGCAGCGGATATAAGTTGGTCATTAATACTAGTCTCTATTCTTGGTGTCGCCTTGATAGGTATTGTCAATTTGATGGTAAGTTTTTCACTCGCCTTGTTTGTAGCCTTACGCTCAAAAGAGGTCAGATTTTTTGAATGGAGTCGACTGACTCGGCTTGTCTTTGGTCATGTTATCAGCCATCCTTCTGACTTTTTTTGGCCGCGACCTAAACCGATGAGTTATGCTCGTATTGATAGACAAGGTCAGATGATCTTTGAGGATAGCTCAGGACAAAAAGGCAATCATACTATTCCTAGCAATTATGTGATAAGACGGTTGTCAGATGTCAAAATATCGCCGGAGATTGTTCAGTCAGTGGCCAAACAAAATACTGATATCCATTATGATAATCAGCCGCCTGCTAGCGATTCGCATGCCACTTCCTCTTCCACTGATAAAAAGTCTAAGTATAGCGCTCAAAGCACCAAAGCCACCGCGCTCAAAAAGGTCGTTGACCTAGATGATGGCTTGATAGATGAAGAGCTCACTAGCGTACCTTATACTGATGATATTCAATATCAACAAACCAGTAAAAACTTACCGTCAGAGGTAGTAAGCAATCCTGAAGATAAAGCCAATAACAACGTTAATAGTAATGCCAAAACGCCACTACCAAAACCAAAAAATCCGCCTAAACTACCTAACTAATAACGGTAATTTAGACGGCTTAATAAGCTTTAGATTGCTCTTTAATACCTTATCTCTTATAAAACGGCCTTTAGGGCTCAGGACAATGAGCGCTTGAGGTAATAACTTTGCCATCCCCTAAACGATAGGCTAATAAGTAATTGCCCCAAACACAGCCGCCATCAACAGCACGGGCATGTGGCAAGTCGATGTTTCCTTTTAGCGCGGCCCAATGACCAAAAATTATCTTGCGAGTGCGCGGTACTTGCCAGTTAAACCATGGCATAAAATCCTCTGGCATAGGCTCATCCAAACTAGCCGTAAAACTAAACTCTAAGCTACCATCCTGCTTGCATAGGCGCATCCGCGTAAAGTAATTAGCAATAGCGCGCAATCTAGTATAGCCACTGATATCGTCATGCCAAACGTCGGCAGTTTTGCTATATAAATGCGGTAGCAGCTCATCTAGCTTTTTCTTTTTACCTTGCAACTGCCCTTCTAGCTCTTTGGCGTATCCGGCCGCTTGTTCAATAGTCCAATGGGGAGGAATGCCAGCGTGAACCAGCACCGTTTGCTCATCAGGATAAGTCAAGATAGGCTGATGACGCAGCCAATTTAGCAGCTCATCGCTATCTTCTGCAGCAAAAATAGGCGCGGTTTTATCTTTTTTCTTCAGCTTTGCTGCGCCGCGCCATACGGCGATTAAATTGATATCGTGATTACCTAGGACAGTGGCGGCAGCGCCTTGCTCGCAGAGTGCCTTGACATCACGCAGGGTGTTCAGCGAATCTTCACCGCGAGCGACTAAGTCACCGGCAAACCATAATTTATCTTGGCTAGGATCAAAATCTAAAGTGATTAATAATTGCTGGAAAGCGGTATAGCAACCTTGTAGGTCGCCAATGACGTATTGGTGGCGAAAACTCATAAAGCCTCAAAACTGATAATTATATTTAATATTGAAAGTTTGTATAGCCGATGCAAAATAGAATAGACACCTTGTAATATGTCGCGAGACTAGTATAAATATTTCTGGCGTGCTGTGTCTACGCTGACAGAGGCTGCAAAACATTCATACCAGACTCGCTGTGTATTTTATATTGAACAGATAGTATTCTATAATTACATTAACTGGATAAGGGTGCTAACTGCCCTACTCTTTTATTTCTGCCGCTAAATTTTTGGAGCGATTGCTTAGCGTGACAAAGTCGCTGACACTCAAAGTCTCAGGTCGCGCTTGTGGATCAATAGCGCAAGCAGTAAAGTCCTCTTCGTTCAGAGTCGGTAATAAAGTAGATTGCTTAAAAATAGCCCGCAGTGTTTTACGGCGATGATTGAAAGTTTCGCGCACTACGATAGCAAAGTGCTCTTCATCTTCTGCTACTACTGGTTTCTCAACATGTGGCGTCAAGCGAAAGACTGCACTGGTCACTTTGGGTGGTGGATTAAAGGCACCACGCGGCACCGTCAGCAGATAATCGGTCTCGCAATGATATTGCATAATGACTGATAAACGACCATATATTTTACTACCGACCTCAGCAGTAATCCGCTCGACCACTTCTTTTTGTAGCATAAAATGCATATCTTCGATGACATCAGCGTAGCTCAACAAATGGAACAATATGGGCGTAGAGATATTATAAGGTAAGTTTCCTACCACTCGCAGCTTGCCCTTCTCTTCGCTATACAGCTCTCGATAATCAACATGCATGGCATTGGCTTTGATAATAGTAAAGTTCGGATGGCTATTAGCACCAATACGGATGCGCAAGCTATCCGCTAAATCCCGATCGAGTTCTACTACCGTCATCGCGTCGACCTCGCTCAGTAACGGCTCGGTCAAAGCACCCATCCCAGGGCCAATCTCAATCAAATTATCGTCGCGCTCTAGACGAATACTATCGACAATCTGACGAATAATGCTACCGTCATGTAAGAAGTTCTGACCAAAGCGTTTACGCGGTTGGTGTTTGGCGGTACGCAGGCTTGCCGCTAGTGTCTGAGCATCGAACGAGGGTTTTGACATAAAGTATTCTTAATTAATAATTGATTAGAAAACGGCTTATAAACGAATAATTATATCACAGCTCATTATTGAGCTGTATTCGCGGACCGCATATTAAACATAATCTGCTACTCTAAATTTAGCAAAGCTTTGTCTGCCATCTCATTAGCCATCGATAGTGCTTGATAAAGGCTGCTATCGTTAGCGCCGCCGCGTCCTGCTAGATCCAGCGCCGTACCATGATCGACTGAGGTGCGAATATAAGGTAAGCCTAGAGTTAGGTTCACGGTATCGCCAAAACCGTGTGACTTGAGCACAGGCAAGCCTTGATCATGATACATAGCGATAACCGCATCACAATTTTGTAGATGCCGAGTGGTAAATAAGGTATCCGCTGGCATCGCCTCTGAAATATTGACACCGGCATCGATAAACTCTTGTAGCACCGGATTGATAATATTAATCTCCTCTAAGCCTAAATGACCGCCCTCGCCAGCATGCGGATTGAGGCCACATACTAAGATACGCGGATTCTCATTACCAAACTTTGAGCGCATATCATCGAGGACAATTTGCACTGTTTGCCGGACATTATCTGGGGTGATAGCGTTTGGTACGTCTCTAAGCGCCAAATGAATAGTCACTAGCGCCACTTTCATCGCTTGGTTAGCAAGCATCATCACTACTTTATCACAGCCACTTTGCTGCATAAAAAATTCGGTATGACCACTGAACATGGTGCCATCAGGCAACTTTATATCGGCATCTATCAAAGCTGACTTTTGCAATGGCCCTGTAACGATAGCGGCAATAGTTTTATTAGTAGCTAGCTTATGAGCAAGTGTTAATTGCACCGCGACCATTGCCGAATTATTGGTATCGATTCGCCCTGCTACTACTGGAGCATCACAAGGAATATTTAGCAAAATAAAAGCATTTTCGGCAGCTTTATTTGGAGCTAGCA
>CBETCF010000033.1:0-13784 GCA_965534785.1 uncultured Psychrobacter sp. | reverse complement strand
TCTGAAGCAATAAGACTCAGCTCAAAACGCCGAAAAAATCCTGCAAAGGCTGAAAATGACTCGCCTTTCTCTTTACGAATCTCAAAGGAAAAGGCCAGCGGTCTATCATCTTCAAAGCGAAAACTAACTAAAGTATGAGCGATCAGCGGCCCCATCCAATAAGAGTTAGTCACATCAACGCCCGATAGTTTAGACATATCAACAGTGCGAGTCTCCCAGCGTTCATTAGCTAGGATCTCTAGAGGGTCATCAATACTTTGATTAGTTTGAGCAGCGCTATTGTTATTAGCTTGTTCAGCAAGGAACCAATCAAAGTTGCGGACGTTAGTAAAGGTAATCAGATCCGGATTATCGACATCGCGGCTATAGGACAATACTTCGCTAACTTCTGGCTGCCAATCGCGATCGCTCTTGGCTTCAATAGAAAAAAACCAGCCAATACCAACGAGCCAAACACCACTATAGAGAGCAGTCAGAAATTTACTCAGTTTTTTGGTTTTAAGGTTTTTATTGGTTATCTTATTAGCGAGTTTCGGTGCATATTGCAATAGCGTTATTGAGCCTAATAGGCCAATAACCAACGGAGTGATTAGCCAAGTTATAGGACTGAGCGCTCCGAACTGATACCAAAGTGCTGATAATAACCAAAGTGCCGACAGCAGTAGCGCTACGGTAACAAAAAACCCTACCAGTTTATAAAGCCAACGGTGTGGCTGATTATTTTTTGTTTTAGGATGGGGACTAGCATTGGCGTGGCTACGAGGCGACAATAGCTTTGATAAAAATGAGCGACGTGACATAGGCGTAGGTTACGTAAATGAATAGTTTGACCATAGCAAAGTTTCTAACACACTGACAGTACAATTTGGATAAATTTTTCGTTGAATGTCGCTTTGCCTTGGGATAAAGTGAAGCTAAATAGTCCGTTAATTTGGGCCATTGTTGAATAGCGGTTTTTATTTGCTATTTTAACCCCATGTATACTCGGTTTAGTAACAAATTTTATAGCCATTATTTATATATCCATAAACTTAAGAGGTTAACTCACATCACTATGTCTGATGATGCTCCCAGTCCGAGTAGTTGGTCGATGCGTGGCTTAAAACGCTGGCTATCGACCGCCCCCGAAACTCGCGATGAACTGATTAGCTTAGTACAGCAGTCGCGCCAGTTTTTAGAGCCTGATACGGTTGACATGCTAGAAGGCGTATTAGATCTACCAGCGACACAAGTACGCGAAATCATGACCCCGCGTCCGCAAGTGGTTGGCTTGCATGAAAGCACTAGCCTAAAAGAGGTCATGGATATTATTCTTGAGACTACCCATTCCCGCTATCCGGTGTTTGATAGCCAAGATGATGATGCCGTTATCGGTATTTTATTAGCCAAAGATTTGATTCCTATTTTAGTACATATGGTGCGCGATGAAGATGAGAAAATAGATAGCAAACGGCTAAAAGATTTGGTACGTCAGCCACTATATATTAGTGAAACGGCACGTTCTGACACGCTCCTGCGCTCTTTGCAGCGTACGCAAGTGCATATGGCTATCGTGGTCGATGAGTTCGGTAACTTCGCAGGCGTGGTCACTATGGAGGATCTGCTTGAGGAAATCGTCGGCGATATCGTTGATGAGCACGATGATTTTGATGAAGACAGTGATATTAATAATATCGTTGTGCATCCAGAAAAGCCCAATACTTGGCGAGTGCAGGCCTCTACAGTGATAGAAGACTGTAATGATGAGTTAGGGAGCCATTTCGATGATACTGATGTTGATACCATGGGCGGTTTAGTGATGCAAGCGCTCGGCTACGTCAGTGATCTAGAAGGTGAGAGCGTCATTATCGATGACTGGCAGATCACTATTACTGATGTCGAAGGACGCTCAATCAATGACTTAGAAGTGACTAAAGCTAGCGCTGACTCGCATTTATTGATAGGCAGTCATTAGCCACTGTTAATAAGTTAAATTTAATATAAAAAGTTTAGAAAACACGATTACGGTCGTGTTTTTCTGTTTTTAGCCCTTCAAAGTGTTGTTTTAGAAGTAATTATAAGCAAACTCTTATTTGTAACGTTAGATTCAGTGATAATGCTATGCAATTTATCCCCTTTAGCCTAACAGACTGTTATTATAGGCGGATTTAATTTTCAACTATTAAAATAGTCTTTATTAAGACATTAAAAGATTTAGAATCTGGATAATTTGCTATGCGTTTGTCTACTGTTGATTTACAAAAGCGCCTGAACCCCAAAAAGGACCGGCACTTACCCCTTGGGCTCACTCTCTTGATTGCGCTATTGGCAGGAGCGATATTTATATTTGCGCTCGCGCCTTATGGCTTTTGGCCAGTAGCGATTATTTCGCCAGCGATTTTATACGCTTTATTAATGCCGAAGATGAGCGGTAAGCGGGCTTTTTTTATTGGTGAGGCTTACGGAACAGGTCTGTGGTGCGTTGGGGCTTTTTGGCTATTTACCTCAATCAATGATTATAGTGATACCCCAACATGGCTAGCGCTGATTTTGATTGGCTTGATGGGTTTAGGCATGGGACTATTCCATGGCTTCTTAGCGCTAATATTCAACCGTTTCGTCGGTCGCCAGCCTTTTTCTTTTGCTGCGCTTTGGATCTTACAAGAGTGGTTAAAAACTTGGTTATTTACCGGTTTTCCTTGGCTATTCGTTGGTTATGCTTTTACTGAACAGTACTGGTTGTCTTCACTAGCGCCTGTAGCTGGAGTGTTTGCAGTATCTTTTGTCGCTGTATTGATTGCGGCCAGTCTAGTTGAGCTGCTGCGTCGCCGCGCCGGTTACATGGTAGTGTCAGCAGTATTAGTATTGATAAGTGTCAGTCTATGGCTAATCAATCCGCAGTGGACTAAGCCTAAGGGCACGCCGGATCTATCCGTATCGCTGATTCAAGGTAATATCCCGCAAGATTTAAAATGGCTTACTGAGTTTCAAGTCGAAACGTTAAAGATTTATGCCGGCTTAACGCGTACAGAGTGGGAGCGAGATCTAATTATTTGGCCTGAATCCTCCATCCCAATGTTTCAGACAGAAGCCATAGGCTTTATCAGTGAAATGACAAAAATGGCGAAGGAGAATAATACCACTTGGGTCACCGGTATCCCTTACAAAGATGAAGCCGCTTTTGATCCGGCGACCGACAAGTATCCGCCCTTTTATAATAGCGTGATTGCACTAGGGGCTGAGGCGGAAGGGATGTATAAAAAGCAGCGTTTAGTACCTTTTGGCGAGTATATTCCTTTCCAGGGAATGCTAGATATACTGCCCAATTTAGCTGGCAGTCAAGACATTTTGAGCTATAGCCGCGGCGGCGAAAAACAATCACCATTACAGGTGCGCGGACACAATCTAGGCTCAGCGGTCTGCTATGAGGTGGCTTATCCCGATACCACCCGCCGCAATGCTATTGATACGGATTTTTTAGTGACCATCTCCAACGATGCTTGGTTTGGTACTTCGGCAGGTCCTCTACAGCATCTGCAAATGGTACAAATGCGCTCGCTTGAAAATGGTCGTTGGTTTATGCGTGCCACCAATACTGGCGTTACCGCTATTATTAATCATCGAGGTCAAATAGTGGCACGCGCGCCACAGTTCGAACGCACTGTGCTGCGCGGTAATGTGCAAGCGCGAGTAGGAAATACACCGTTTATGATCATGGGTCATTATCCTATTTTGTTTATTATTGCATTGTTATTAGGCTTAAGTTATATCAGTAAAAGGGCCACTAAAAGGGCTCAGCTCGGCAAATGAACGAATAGGCTAATAATAATTCCTTTAAATGGTTAAGGGTTTTCACAAATTGCTATAAATTGCGATATAATAGCGTAAATCTCTAAATATTTTTGTGCAAGGTGGATAAGGTATGTCAGATCATGTTGTCAATAACAATCCGAAAAAAGAGTTTTTATTTGCTCTAGGCGGCGTCGGCTTATTTTTAGGTATCGTGTTACTTATTGGTATCTCTGCATTTTTGCGCCCAGCCGGTGAGCATATCACTGCTGAAACCACCGAAGAGTCAGTGGCGGCTGAAGAAGCGCAAGCTATCGTCGCAGAAGATGAAGCTGCTAGTGACGCGGCTGCGGTCGCAACTGCCGAAGCAGATACCGCTACGGCAGAAGCTACTACCACCCCAGCCGATGCCTCGGTCACTCCTGCACCTGATACTGGTGATGCAGTAGTTGCTACTGGCTCAGCTACCGCTACGGCAGATGGTACAGTTGATCAGGCAGCAGTAGCTGACGCTGACTTGACGGCTGAACAAGCTGATGGTGATGTAGATGCCACCACTGAAGAAGCCACTCAGTAGTTTTAATAAAATATGCCGTTTTTGCAACTATTTCATTTAATCCTGTTGCCTTACGTTATTGACTATTATTAGTGCTTGTTAGCTATTATTTGTAGTTGTGTCAGCTAATCCTAAAAACCCATTCTCAGTAGCTGAGAGTGGGTTTTTTTGTGGGTATTTGTGTAATTATTAAGCGTTTCCTTCTTTACTTGGATTTATGCAAGTGAAACAATATCGCGCTTATTTGACCTAAATCGTCATTATTAATCACTTCATCATAAATAAAATGCTTTTTGAAGGAATAGAAGAATGAGCGAAAATTTACAAAACCAGGTGAGTGCTGCAGAGCTAGAAGCGCTAGAAAATGGTTTTATGGGGCACCCGAAGCCGCTGCGCCCTTTGTTCTTTACTGAGATGTGGGAGCGGTTTTCTTACTATAGTATTCGCCCGCTATTAGTTTTATTTATGGTAGCAACAGTAGGTAGTGGTGGTTTTGGCTTTGATGAGGTAACCGCTTCTGCTATCTACGGTATCTTTGCCGGTTCGTTATATTTAGCTGCCGTGCCTGGTGGCTGGCTGGCCGATAACTGGCTAGGTCAAGAGCGTGCTCTGTGGTGGGGTAGTATCATTATTGCCCTTGGGCACTTATGTATCGCGCTCTCTGCTATGTTTGGCATGACGCTGTTTTTCGTCGGTCTGATGTGCATTGTTATAGGTTCCGGACTATTTAAGACCTGTATCTCTGTGATGGTAGGTGCCTTGTACGCTGAAGGTGATGTACGCCGCGATAGTGGCTTTACCTTGTTCTACATGGGTATCAATATCGGTGCGTTATTGGCAGCACTTATCGTTGGCGTATTTAAAGAAAAAGGTATGTGGCATGTCGGCTTTGGTATTGGCGGTCTTGGGATGTTGGTGTCGTTACTTATCTACCGTTTCTCTGCGCAAAAGACACTGACCCATTACGCGCAAGCGAAAGGCATCACTCCTGAGTGGGAGCGCTCCAATGATCGTTATAAAAATATAGGCCGCTGGGTTGCAGGGTTCTTGGCTTTGTTAGTGGCAGTCGTCGTATTAGTCTCAACAGGTATGATGCCGTTTCAGCCGCAGATGGTGGCAGAGTATATGACCTATATTATTGCCGCTGTAGTGATCCTGTACTTTGCCATTATGTTCATCTCACCTAGGCTTGATAAGACTGATAAACTGCGATTGTTAATTTGCTTCATTTTAATTATTGGCTCGACGCTGTTTTGGTCAAGCTTTGAGCAGCAGCCAACTTCTTTTAACTTGTTTGCTGATCGTTATACCGATCTGAATGTCTTAGGCTTTGAGATACCGAGTATTTGGTTTCAATCATTGAACCCTTTATTCATTCTTCTCCTAGCGCCAATCATTAGTATTATATGGGTTAAGCTTGGAAATAGAGGCATTGAGCCGAGCAGTATGGCTAAGTTTGCTCTAGGGATGTTGCTTGCTGCAGCAGGCTTTGGCTTGATGATTGTAGCGTCTAAGAGCATTTTGACCAATGATACTGGTCTTGCTTCACCTCTATGGTTGGTGGGTAGTTTGCTGTTACTTACGCTTGGTGAGTTGGCACTTAGTCCTGTAGGTCTATCATCGATGACTAAGCTTGCGCCAAAAGGTATGCAAGGGCAGATGATGGGACTGTTCTTTGCCTCTTTGGCCATGGGTAACCTGGTTGCCGCATTCTTTGGTGGAAATGTTTCAGCTGACAAGATTGAAGGGTTGCCAACGTTGTTTACGACAATGACAGTGTTTTTGGTGGTGACAGCAGTCGTCTTATTATTATTGGCGAAGCCTATCAATAATATGCTCGAAAAGAGCGAACACGCTGATAAGGCGAGTTGAGGAATACCGCTTTGACTGTGTCCTTAACTGAGACACAGTACTAGTAAAAGGCAAATGATAAGACGTGTTATCCTTGTCGGTAGCACGTTTTATTGTTGCAATTAGTGAGATATTTCTTTTAGGCCATTGAAAGCCTATTATCTGCCCAAACATCTAATGATGTTCTGCTGTAATACTATTCTGCTATTAATAGCTAGTCTCATTTATCTGACTTTTTATAGTATCTTAAGTCTGCTTATATGAAAAATTAATTTAGAGTTGAATACTGATTATTTCATGGACAATTAAAACCTGCTCACTCGAATAAGACGGCTATTGATAGCCGCTCATAGAACTATTTTTCCAAAACCAATTTTTCCAAATTTACTTTTTAAAATTTAATAGGAACAACCATAATGAATAAACAAAGCATTCATGACCGTATCGATAGCTTACGCAAAGCTTTAGTCGCACAAGACCTTACGGCGATTATCGTACCGTCTGCTGATCCGCATTTATCTGAATACTTGCCAGAGTATTGGCAAGCACGTTTATGGTTATCAGGATTCACAGGCTCAGTTGGTACGCTCGTCGTTACCGCAGATTTTGCAGGCATGTGGACAGATAGTCGTTATTGGGTACACGCGGCTGATCAGTTAGAAGGCACAGGTATTAGCTTAGAGAAGCTTGCTCCCGGTCAGCCGAATCATATCGATTGGCTAGCTGAGCATTTGGCGGAGGGCGATAGTGTGGCAGTCGATGGCAATGTGCTGTCTATTGCTGAACAAGATAGACTACTAAATGCATTTGATGCCAATGACATTACCTTAATCACTGAGCGTGATGTATTGACAGAGATATGGAACGATCGTCCAGCATTACCGACTGCTAAGTTATATCAGCATGACGAGCAATTTGTCTCGCAATCTGTTAGCTCAAAGCTAGCTGCTGTGCGCGCAGGTATGGCAGAGGCAGGTGCTACGCATCATTTATTATCGAGCTTAGATGATATCGCTTGGCTGACCAATCTACGCGGCGCTGATGTCGATTATAACCCAGTGTTTTTGGCGCACATGCTCATCAGTGATGACAAGGCAACATTGTTTGTTGACAACAATAAAGTCAGCGCTGATATTGAGAAAGGCCTAAAAGAGAGCGGTATTACCCTTGCGGATTATGAGGCGGTGCAAGACGCTTTGAGCGCGATTACGCCAGAAGATTTGTTGTTATTAGATCCTAGTAAAGTCGCTGTCGGCACTCTGTCTCAGATAGTCGATAATGTTGGCTTTATTGAGCAAATGGCGCCTAGTACTTTGCTGAAGTCGGTCAAGTCAGATGCTGATGTTGATCATGTTCGCGAGGCGATGCGTCAAGATGGTGCGGCATTATGCGAGTTTTTTAGTACCTTTGAGCAGCGCTTAGCAGATGGCGAACGTCTCAGCGAATTGGACGTCGATAGTATGCTGATCGAGGTACGTAGTCAGCAGCCGCATTATGTGTCACCAAGCTTTCCAACGATTGCTGGTTTTAATGAAAACGGTGCACTACCACATTACCGGGCGACGCCAGAAAAATTTAGCTATTTCGATGTTGCTGAAGGCGAGGGTGGTCTATTACTAATAGACTCTGGCGCACAGTATCAAAACGGCACTACCGATATTACTCGTGTTGTAGGTATCGGCCAAGTAACAGACGAGCATAAGCGCGACTTCACTACCGTACTCAAAGCACATATTGCGCTGGCTCGCGCGCATTTCCCCGATGGCATTGCCTCACCTTTGATTGACGCGATCTGCCGTGCGCCACTATGGCAAGCACAAATGGATTATGGTCATGGTACTGGTCATGGCGTGGGTTATTTCTTGAACGTCCATGAAGGACCACAGGTCATTGCTTACAGCGCTAGTACTCCTAAAGAGCGAGCGATGAAAGTCAATATGATCTCCAGTAATGAGCCAGGCTTATATCGTGAAGGTAAATGGGGTATTCGTATCGAAAACTTGGTGGTAAATATGCCAGTTGCGAGTCCTACTGAGACTGAGTTTGGTAAATTCTTAAACTTTGAAACCATTACTTACTGCCCAATTGATACTCGTTTGATTGAGCCTTCATTGTTGGATCAAGTAGAGATTGATTGGCTGAACGACTACCATAGCCAAGTCTATGCTGAGCTAAAAGATCGCGTTGATGGTGCAGCACTTGACTGGTTAACAGAACGTACTCAAGCTATCTAGTAAAACGGCTTTGCATATAAGGCAAAACCTAAACTATAGGTTTTTTTAGAAAAACCATAAAAAAAGCGCTCAGCTATTAAAGGTTGAGCGCTTTTTTTGCAAATAGTCTTTATTATTTTTCACTCAACTGACGAGTGACTTCCGCTCGTAGCCAAGACTTTAAGTTCTCAGACATCTGCAGCATTTGCTCAGTCAAATAATCATCAATATTAGCTTCTAGCTCTTGAATCATCTGTTGATGAGCGGCGTTAAGTTCAGTATCTTTTAGGGACAAATCGATAGCTGAATGGTCATGGACTTTATCGGCAATCGCATTAATATTATTGATATTAGCGAGGTCCGGTTTTGTATCAGTAAGCGAGTTGTTGGAATCTTTATTGCTCTCAGCATCTGCTGTATCTACGGCCTTAGCCACTTTTTTCTCAGAGTCCTCTTTATTAGCCTCTTTTTCAGCAACTTCTTCTTTATCTATTGCTTGTTGCTCAGCCTCGGCTAACGCTTTTTCTTCGAGTACAATTTTTTCAGCTTGCAGCTTCTCTTCTTCTAAACGTTTTTTCTCTAAACGCTCTTGTTCCGAGCGTTCTTCTGCTAAGCGCTGTTGTTCAGCTTCGGCTCTAAGAGCAGCTTGTTTGTCAGCGAGCTCTCTTGCTACTGCTTGCTGCTTATCATAAGCGCTGTATAAGTCATCGAGGTGGGCATCGAGATCGTGATTGCTAAAGACAAATTCCTCAAACGGGGTCTCGGTCTGCAATAGCGTAGTAATATCAGTCAACTCTTGCACGATAGCGGCACGCACCGCTTGTGGCGCACTAGTCCAGTGCTGATAGAATTGATGAGAAAAAGAATAGCTCGACATAATTGCTTCCATAAAGTGCCAAAATTACCCCTTATCATACGCAAGTATAATAAGGGGCTGCAAGGGGACAAACGTAGCAAAAAGAATATAAACCTTTCAATAACGCGACAATTCAGGAGCAGCAAGGACAATCAAGCTAAGACCAACGGGCAAAAACCAGTGAACCGTTAGTACCACCGAAACCAAAACTATTAGAAACGGCATATTTGAGATCGTCAACTTTTCTAGCTTTATTAGCTACGTAATCCAAATTGCAGTTATCTTCGATATTATCCAAGTTAATCGTTGGTGGCACTTGCTGATGTTGCAGCGCTAAAATAGCAAAGATAGCCTCGATGCCGCCGGCAGCGCCTAATAAATGCCCAGTCATAGATTTGGTTGAGCTTACTAAGATACTGTCTTTAATAGTTGAGAAGACACTCTCAATCGCTAATGATTCAGCAACATCACCGGCCGGCGTGCTAGTGCCATGGGCATTAACATAACCCACTAGTGAAGGATCAATACCGGCATCATTGATAGCGTTTTGCATGGCACGCGCGGCACCGCTACCATCTTCTGGCGGCGCAGTAATGTGACTGGCATCATCACTCATACCGAAGCCCACCAGTTCGGCGATAATAGTAGCGCCGCGAGCCTTGGCGTGAGCTAAGCTCTCAAGTACTATCACACCTGAACCGTCCCCCAACACAAAACCATCACGATCTTTATCAAAAGGACGTGAAGCTTTAGCCGGTTCTTCATTGCGCGTAGAGAGGGCATGCATAGCCCCAAAGCCTGAGATACCTAGTGGGCTTGAGCCTTTTTCGCTACCACCAGCTAGCATCACATCGGCATCGCCATAAGCGATCAAACGCGCTGCCAAGCCAATAGCATGGGTCGCTGTCGTACAAGCAGTCGAAGTCGCTAAGTTTGGACCTTTTAACTTATGTTTAATAGCGACTAAACCTGCGGCCATATTGACAATAGAGCCTGGAATAATAAAAGGCGATACTCTTTTAGCGCCTTTATCTCGAAGGGTATCACGGCTATTTTCAATAGTTTGAATACCACCGATTCCTGAGCCCAAAATAATACCAAAGCGCTCTTGCTCAACGCCTACCACAGGAGTATCATCAGCATTTACTTCTTCTATGAACCCAGCATTTTTTAACGCCATGCTCGATGCTGCTATGCCGTAATGAATGAACTCATCATAGCGACGCGCATCTTTAGCATTCATATATCGCTTAGCGTCGAAGTCTTTAACGGTACCGGCGATTTGGGTACGATAATCGGTGGCATCAAAATGTTCAATAGGGGTAATGCCGCTCTCACCTGCCAGCAGACGTGTCCAAGTACTTTCAACGTCCAAACCTAAAGGAGTAATGGCGCCCATGCCGGTGACCACTATGCGGCTATCATCTGAGCGCTCATGATGTGGCGGCTTCTGGCGCGAATTATACTGCTGATGCTGTTGGCTCATACCCTATTTCCTATAATGACAAAACGAAAATTATTTTAATTTATCAGCCATTATAAAACATATAAGTGTACGTTTGTAAACTTAGATTAACTGGTTAAGCAAAACAAACTTGTCCTAATACTACCCCTTTATTAGCCCCGGTCACTGCTGGTAAATTACCAGTTTCTCCCATTAGGGTCTGTCTTGCTAACCAAGCAAAAGCGACCGCTTCTACCCAAGTCGGCTCAAGCCCCAAGTCAGCGGTAGTGGCTACTGGGCAACGCGGTAAATGCGCTTGCAAACGTTGCATCAGATAAGCATTTAGCGCGCCGCCGCCACAAACATAAACGTGGCTATTATCTTTATTTTTGATAAAGCCATTGATTTGATCGCAAGCACTAATCGCTGTGAGCTCAGTCAGTGTTGCTTGTACATCCGCTGCTGAATAGCGAATAGCAGTAGACGCTTGATCAAATTTCTGTAGCTCGGCTTTTAGCCAGTCTAAGTTAAACTCTTCACGGCCAGTACTTTTGGGATAAGGCTGGGAAAAGAAAGGCTGAGCTAGCAGTTGATTGAGTAAGGGCTCAACGACTTGACCTGACTGTGCCCATTCGCCGCCAGCATCGTAGTCTTTATCGATATGTTGTTTGGCCCAAGAGTCTAACAATAAATTGGCAGGACCAGTATCATAGCCAACAACTGGCAAATGATTGTTTTCATCGACAGTATTCGCTGGCAATACGGTGATATTAGCTATGCCGCCTAGATTTAATAACACTCGAGTGCTATCAGGTTGGGCAAATAATGCTTGATTAAAAGCAGGTACTAAAGGCGCTCCTTGACCACCGACAGCCATATCGCGGCGGCGAAAATCATTAACGACGCTGATACCAGTACGTTCAGCGATGATATTGGCATCGATTAATTGGAGGGTAAAGCCGGCTTGCGGGCGATGGCGAACGGTTTGTCCATGACAGCCAATAGCTAACACAGAGTCCGCATCGGTATTGGCTTGCTGCAATAAACTACGAACCACTTTGCTAGCAAACTCAGAATATTGTTTGCTGGCCCAGCCAAACCAATCCAATTCACTCTTTAGCTCAGCAGGTTCATCAAACTGTGGCGTTAATTTAGCCGTCTCATTCGGTTGGCATAAGGCTAATAATACTTCGCGTAGGCGTGCTGAGAAGTCTTCGCTATAACTTGCGAGTAACTGCATGGGCTGTTGCGGATTTTCACTATCGCTACTAAACTGACATAACACCGCATCCATAGCATCTAAGCTGGTTCCTGACATCATGCCTATGTACAAACCATCATCAAAATTTTCGAACACGGTTTGCTCTAGAGCGTCAGTCAAAGTGGTGTAGTTTAGGTCATCGTGGTTGCTTTCTCCAAGCTCAGAGAAGTCATTATTATTACTATTAGAAGTGGAGACGGGCTTACTCATGGCAATTTTCCTCAAAAAACGCTAATATATCTGCCAAATTCTAACATTATTTAGGCTCTTACAAGGTTCTAAAATCCATAAGAGTCTTATTCGCTAATAAAGACAAGATAGAGAAAACTATGACCGATCATTCCTACACTTTAGAAGAACAACTGGCGCTTATTCAACGTGGCACGCAAGAGATTTTATCGGAAGACGATTTAATCAAAAAACTTAAATTGGGTCGTCCGCTACGTATCAAGGCCGGGTTTGATCCTACCGCACCGGATCTACATTTAGGCCATACTGTATTGCTCAATAAGCTCAAGCATTTTCAGGACTTAGGTCATGAAATCTACTTCTTAATCGGCGATTACACTGCCAAGATTGGTGATCCTTCTGGTAAGAACAGTACGCGTCCGCCGTTAACCGATGAGCAGATTAAGGTGAATGCACAGACTTATGCTGAGCAAGTCTTTAAGATTTTGGATAAAGAAAAAACCCGTATCGTCTTTAACTCTGAATGGTTCAAAGATATGTCAGCGGCAGATATGATTCAGCTTTCAAGCCAGCTGACGGTATCGCGGATGCTTGAGCGTGATGATTTCTCCAAACGTTATGCCGCGCAAACGCCAATCGCTATCCATGAGTTTCTTTATCCGTTAGTACAAGGTTATGATTCCATCGCGCTCGAAGCTGACGTGGAGCTTGGCGGTACCGATCAAACCTTTAATATCCTGATGGGTCGCACCCTGCAAGGTCGTTATGGTCAAGAGCCACAAGTTTGTATCACCGTGCCAATCTTGGAAGGCTTAGACGGCGTCAATAAGATGTCCAAATCCTTAAAAAACTATGTCGGCATTTATGATGCGCCAGGTACTATGTACCAAAAAATCCTCTCTATGCCCGATACGCTTATCCGCCGTTACTTCGAGTATTTGAGCTTTAAGCCAATGGAAGAGGTCGAAGGTTTGATGGAGGAGATGGAAAAAGGTCGCAATCCACAAGAGATCAAACGTATCCTAGCTGAAGAATTGATTGAACGTTTCCACGATGCCGATGCGGCTACTAATGCGCACAAATCAGCGGGTAACGTCTTAGCTGATGGTGAATTGCCAGTCGATTTACCAGAGGTAATGCTAGATTTAGAAGGGGCGGATGCGTTATTTATCACCCAAATACTAAATCAAGCAGAGCTTGCCAAAAATAACTCAGCCGCCAAAGACATGGTCAAACGAGGCGCGGTCAAAGTCGATGGTGAAGTGGTTGATGGTGGCTTTAGTCTAACCTCAGGTCAGACAGCGGTTATTCAGGCGGGTAAAAAGGCGTATGCTAAGGTTACGGTAGGTTAAGTATATTATTGAAAATAATTAGGAAAGGTCGACAGTAATGGTCGATCTTTTTTATTTCATCATAAAATAGTTAGCTGTCATTTGATTTGAATGTTTGATATAGAAATTAGGGTTTAAAAATGAATAAAACCATCCCCCAAGGCATCTACCGCCACTACAAAGGCAATCTCTACCAAGTGTTGCATACCGCGCAGCATTCAGAAACCGAAGAGGCGCTAGTAGTTTATCGTTGTCTGTACGGCGAATATGGCGTTTGGGTTAGGCCTTTAACGATGTTTGCTGAAACGATTACCC
>CBETCF010000032.1:0-14139 GCA_965534785.1 uncultured Psychrobacter sp. | reverse complement strand
TAAGCTTAAGGCTATTATAAGAGCTATTTGAGTGCGCTACTATCAGCGTATGGTAACTATAGATCAAGGTTTAACGCAGATAGCGACTCTAAACGGATTTACCTAATTGTGCCGCTTTCAGAGCGTTCTCTTGCTGCTCAGCGATTACTGAATCGCACTTATTGGGATCATCACCACAAAAAGAGCACTTCTCATCACCCATCAAATTAGCCACACCGCCACAGGAACCTTTAAGTGGCTGTTTTTTGAACATATAACCGATACCCATAAATAAAAAGAACAATACAAATACGGTAAAGGTAATGGCAAGCATTGGAAGAAGTTGACTAAGCATGGGGTAACCTCGGCTTATTTTATGTAGCCTTGCTTATTTAGACAGGCTATAAGTGAATAGCTTATTCTATCACAAATAGCCTGTCTAAATAACGATAACAATCAATTGGATAGCAGTACAACTCTCTATGAAGTCGGCCGCCAAAAGACTGAGTCTATAGCACATGAATAATAATATAGGCCGCAGCTCCAGCTAAGTAACCTATAAGTGCCAAGCCACTGATATGCTTGAGATACCACATAAAGGAGATTTTCTCCATACCCATAGCGGCCACGCCAGCAGCTGAGCCGATAATCAAGCAGCTACCACCAACTCCAGCACAGTAAGCTAAAAAGTGCCAAAATGCGCCATCTTGTAAAAACTGACTTTGGCGAGCTAGCTCATCTCCTGTCAATCCAGCCATGGCAGAATCGGCAAGTAGCGGATACATTTTCATCGCGCCTGCTACTAAAGGCACGTTATCCACTAGCGATGACAATAGGCCAATCAACACGTTGATGACATATAAGTTGCCAAAAGTATTATCTAGCCAAGTGGCCATATCTAGTAAGTGGCCAGCAGTTGCTAGCGCCGATACGGCTAATAATATGCCTAAGAAAAACAAGATACTAGACATATCGACCCGAGTCAGTACGCCCACCACCGTCATACGCTGCTTGATATGCCAGTTATCATGACGATGCACCAGCTCAGTAAACACCCAAAGCACCCCGACCCCAAATAAAATACCCATATAAGGCGGTAATTGAGTCAAAGTCTTAAATACAGGAACAAAAGCTAAGGCGCCCAAACCTAGTGCCAAAATACTCACGCGCATTCTACTAGTGACGGTATCGAGTGCGGCCGCATCTTCATCTTCTTCAGTCATCGGCAGGGTAGCGGTAGATGCAGCAACGCTACTAAAGTTGTTTTCTGCTAATCCTTGTGCTGTCATGACAGCAGCAGTAGCATCAATACTGGCGTCTACACTGCCATTACCACTATAGCTACCAAGATAGTTGATGTTAGACGATTTGATAGGCGCTTTGGCAGGCTCTGGTCTATATACTTTTTGACCTTTAAACATAACTGTCAATATTAGTAGCGGTACAATAGCGGCAATCAAGCTTGGCACAATTAAATCAACAATAATATTACTAGCGGTAATTTGATTACCAATCCATAGCATAGTAGTAGTGACGTCGCCAATCGGTGACCAAGCACCGCCCGCATTGGCGCAGACGACTACGATACCTACGAACCATAACCGTAGCTGCTTATCAGCTATTAATTTTCGTAACAAGGACACCATAACAATAGTGGTGGTTAAGTTGTCTAATAGCGCGGAGAAAAAGAAGGTAAGCGCGCCAATAGTCCAGAGTAGGGTGACGGCATTAGTAGTATGAATACGATTGGTTATAGCGGCAAAACCATCATGCGCATCAACCAACTCAACGATAACCATAGCACCCATCAAAAAGAACAAAATTTCGGCAATTTCGGCTAAATGATGTCGAAGTTCAGTATTCAGTAGGGTGGTGGCATTCAGACCATCGGTGAGTTGATTGGCAAGCAAGGTATCTGCTCCAACCACTAATAATGTCCAGACGATAACTGCTGTTAGGAGAGCCGAAGCGGCTTTATCTACATTGAGGTTGTGCTCTAAAGCGATAGCAATATAACCCAATACGAAAAATAGCGCCATCAAGGTATAGACCATCTCATATCCTTAGTACAAGTACGTTTTGATAACATTCTCTTTAAAGCCTACATTGTAGGCCTTTTACCTAGTTAAAACAGACAGTAAGATGACTGTAAGATTCAACCTTATACCCAAGATAATTTTCAAAAAATATAGGACAAAATATAAAAAAACAGCCAATTTATTAATTGGCTGTTTGTTATTTTTTCTCTGAAAAAGACTAACTATCATTAGCAGTTACTGGTTATATACTTTATAGCTAGCACTAACTTGCTTTATCCGCCCGCAGTTTTTGCATAGCAGTCGTTTCTACTATTTGCCAGTCCTCTAACATATCGGCTTTAGTATTATTCTTATCTACTAAAATGACAAACATAGCCGCTATGTTTTGCGCTTCTGCCGTTGCCAGAGCTTTCTCGTACGACATAGCGGTCAGCGCGGTAGCCCAAGCATCAGCCAGTGCTACTGAATCTGCGGCAACGGTTACTGATGGTGCGCCTCCTATAATAGGCTCGCCAGTAGTGGGGTCTATAGTATGGCTATAGCGCTTGCCATCGAAGATAACAGAGTTGCGATAGTTTCCTGAAGTTGCCAAATGCATTGTATTGCCGTTATTTAGAGGCTGACGAATAGCGGCAATGGTTTGGCGCTCAGTAACGGTGCTGCCTTCAATAGGGGCATCGATAGCGATTTGCCAAGGCTGCTTTTGATTACTGACCCCTGAAGACGCTATCTCACCACCAATCTCCACCATATAATTACGAATTTGATAGTCGTTTTTGAGCACCTCAGCGATAACATCGACGCCATAGCCTTTAGCCACGGCTGAAAAATCTAAGCCTACGCCATCTTTTTTCTTGTAGATACTATCGTCCTCTTGCACCACGCTTTTGAAATCTACCAAGGCTTTGGCTTGGGCAATCTCAGCCTGACTTGGCGGACTTTGTAATCGTTCCACCGTCATAGTACTACCAAAACCCCAAATCTCGATTAACGGCATCACTGTCGGATCAAAAGCACCCTTTGATTGTTCGTAAACTTCTCTAGAGACTTCTAATACATGGCTAAAATCTGCATCTATAGTAATAGGCGTGTCTGCTGCCAAACGATTAAATTTAGAGATAGTAGAATCATCTTGATAAGTAGACATGCTGTCATTAATTTGTTGCAGACGCTCATCAATAGCTGCTTGAATACTAGCTTCGTCAGCATCTTTGGGCAGCTGATAGCTAATGTGATAGCTCGTACCCATAGTTTCACCACTCAGATAATTATAATCTGAGGTAGGTTGCTGGCAAGCGCTTAGGCTTAACAGCGTCGCCGCACTGACAGTAGCAAATAGGATTTTATTAGTGATTAAAAAAGAGGGGTGTGGCAGTAAATTTATCATAGGAATAATTTTAATAAGCAGAAAAAGTTTAGGGGTGTAAATTGCTTCTGCCTATCTTACACCCCTAACCGCTTTTATTCAGCATAATAGCTAAAAGCTAAGTAATTTTATAAAAAAGCCTTTTTGAAAAAGTATTGTAGATAAAGCTATCTAACCTTTGACTTACGAATCAGCTTATAAAGCTTAGGTGGCGATAAGCGATTGACTCTAGTGGCCATTCTCTCCTGCCTGCCGCCAACGATGATATATTCTTCATCTTTGCTCAGGGCTTTAACGACTTGTTTGGCAAAGTCAGTTGCGGTGAGCCCTTTACTAGTAGCCTCATCCATAGTGCCTTGGGCGCTGCCATCCCCTGTCAAAGCGTTGATAGAGACATTGGTTTGGATAAAGCCTGGGAATATCGTTGCCACCTCAATGCCTTGATCGTAGAGCTCAGCACGCAGACTATTAGCCCAAAGGTGAATAGCGGCTTTAGCAGCACTATAAGCGCCGCGATATTGCGTACCGATTAGACCGGCAATACTAGACATCATCACAATCTTACCGCCGCCTTGAGCGATCATCTCTGGTAGTACTAAACGAGTGAGACGCGTTTGCGCAAAGTAATCTAGCTCCATAATTTGGCGTTCGACTTCTTCACTGGTGTCCATAATTAACGAACGTTGACTAACGCCGGCATTATTAATTAGCCAGTCTATTTTACCTGCTTTGTTTATCGCAGACTGATAAGCGGCTTTGCTTTGCTCGGCATCACTAATGTCAAAAGGAACGACATAATGATTTTTAGACTTCTTGCATTGTTTTTTGACTTGCTCTAGCTTTTCTTCATTACGACCGCTCAAAATAATAGTCGCGCCTTTTTTGGCAAAGGCAATCGATAAAGCTTCCCCTAAACCGCTCGAAGCACCGGTTATCCAAATCGTTAAGTCCTTGAAATTAGTTTTCATAACATTCCTTGTGTGTCATTGGCGATAATCAATACTATATAAAACAACCTCTATAATACTAGTCAAATTTGTAATGATAACTCTACAATATTATTAGCGACATTATTAATAAATAATAACCATAAAAAAAGAGCCTCAATTGAGACTCTTAATTTGCAATATTATATTGATACTAGCTTAACCACCAAAGTCATCAAGCATAATGTTTTCATCTTCTACGCCCATACTATGAAGCATATCAATGACAGCAGCGTTCATCATCGGTGGCCCACACATGTAATATTCACAGTCTTCTGGGTTTGGATGATCTTTTAGATAATTCTCTAACAGCACATTATGGATAAAGCCAGTAGGACCATCCCACTCATCTTCTGGTAATGGATCTGATAAGGCGACATGCCATTCAAAGTTATCGAACTCTGCTTCTAGCTGATCATAATCTTCGACATAGAACATCTCACGGATAGAGCGTGCGCCGTACCAAAAGCTGATTTTGCGATCAGAGTTCAGACGTTTGAGCTGATCAAAGATATGCGAGCGCATAGGAGCCATACCGGCACCGCCACCAACGAATATCATTTCCGCTTCGGTATCCTTAGCAAAGAACTCACCGTAAGGGCCTGATACCGTTACTTTATCACCAGGCTTCAAGCTAAACGTCCAAGAAGACATCTGTCCTGGTGGAATACCAGCAGGGCCGCGTGGCGGTGGACTAGCGATACGAATGTTAAACTTAATGATGCCTTTTTCGTCTGGGTAATTAGCCATTGAATAAGCACGAATGACTGGCTCATCGACTTTAGAAACATAATCGAAGATACCGAATTTTTCCCAATCTTCTCTATATTCTTCATCGATATCGAAGTCTTTATAATGTACTTCATGCGGTGGCGCTTCTAACTGCACGTAACCACCAGCGCGAAAATTCACTTCTTCACCGTCTGGAATTTTTAGTACTAATTCTTTAATAAAGGTAGCAACGTTATCGTTAGAGACAACTTCACATTCCCACTTTTGTACATCAAAGAATTCAGGGTCAATCTCAATTTTCATGTCTTGCTTAACGGCTACCTGGCAGGCCAAACGCATATTATTGCGAATCTCGCCTTGGGTAAAATAACCTGTCTCAGTAGGCAGAATAGAGCCGCCGCCTTCAATAACGCGGCAACGACACTGCGCGCAAGTACCACCGCCACCACAAGCTGAAGATAAAAATATACCTTCACTAGCCAAGGTTTGTAGTAATTTACCACCGGCAGGGGTCACGACATCATTATCGGGATTATCATTAATATGAATAGTAACATCGCCTGAACTGACCAATCTTGAACGTGCCGCTAAAATAATAGCGACAAGACCCATGATGATCACAGTGAACATAGCAACGCCACCAATTGCCGTAGCATAATCCATGGTAGGTATCCTTAATCTATGGGGTAGGGGTTTGAGACAATACTTCTGTTTGCCTCCAAACCTCTACCTTATAAATGAGTTAAATAGCTCATATAGCTAGTATGATCTACCGCTTAAATTGACATACCGCCGAATGACATAAAGCCAAGCGACATAAGTCCAACGGTGATAAAGGTAATGCCTAAGCCTTGCAAAGGACCTGGGATGTCCGAGTACTTAAGCTTTTCACGAATACCAGCTAAGGCGACAATAGCAATTGCCCAACCAAAACCAGCACCGACACCGTAAACGACAGATTCACTAAAGTTATAATCACGCTCTACCATAAATAGTACGCCGCCCAAAATAGCACAGTTAACGGTGATTAGCGGTAAAAATACCCCCAAGGCGTTATATAAAGAAGGGACAAACTTATCCAAGAACATCTCTAGAATCTGTACTGTGGCCGCAATTAGACCGATATAACTTAGTAATCCTAGGAAGCTTAAATTAATATCAGGAAAGCCTGCCCAAGACAGTGCACCACTTTTTAGGATGAACTGAAATAGTAAGTTATTTAGCGGTACAGTAATAGCCATTACTACGATAACAGCAACCCCAAGACCAATAGCGGTTGAGACTTTTTTGGATACTGCCAAAAAGGTACACATACCTAAGAAATAGGCTAGCGCCATATTTTCAATAAAGACTGAGGTTATAAATAAACTAATATAATGTCCCATTAGTGACCGCCTCCCTGTGCCATGCCTTTAGATTGCGGCTTCATCACAAAATCTGCTTCTTCGATTTGCTCTGGTTTCCAGATACGCACAATCGCAATAAATAAGCCAATAATGAAGAAGGCTGAAGGTGGCAATAATAATAGACCGTTTGGTAAGTACCAACCGCCATCAGTAACCGGCTGCAAAATAGTGATACCGAACCAAGTACCAGAACCTAGTAACTCGCGGATAGTGGCAACGAATAATAATACTGCAGAGTACCCTAAACCATTACCAATACCATCCAAAAAGCTCGGTATTGGTGGATTGCTCATCGCAAAAGCTTCAGCACGACCCATAACGATACAGTTGGTAATAATCAAACCAACGAATACTGATAGACCTTTACTGACATCATAAGCGACCGCTTTTAGTACTTGGTCGACTAAGATAACTAGCGAGGCAATAATAGTCATCTGCACGATAATACGAATGCTAGATGGAATTTGTTTGCGAATAATTGAGATAAAAAAGCTCGAAAATGCGGTCACTAAGGTCAATGCTACACACATGACCATAGCATTAGCCATGCTAGTGGTTACCGCTAGTGCCGAACAAATACCTAAAATTTGCAAACCGATAGGGTTATTATCAAAAATAGGCGTGGTTAAAATGCTTTTTACATCAGCCATGTTATGCCTCCTTGCCGTTTGCTACTGGTAATGTTGCTGCCAGTTCGGTTGTCGGTTGCGCTTTATCACTGTTCAGATTTTTAGTAGCTTGAGCAGCTTGTGCTTCAGCGTTGTCGATAGTCTCGCCACTTTCTTGACGCAGAGCATCTAGATAAGGCTTATAGCCATTATCACCTAACCAAAACTGAATCATATTGCTTACGCCGCGACCAGTAAGAGTCGCGCCACTAATACCATCTACCCAGTTCTCTTTTGGGTTGCCCGCTTTGGTAACACCAGTAGCGACTTCGCCGCTCTCATCATAAGAATGAATACCGCTCCATTTCGCGCGCCATTCAGGCTCTTCGATACGAGCGCCTAGACCTGGGGTTTCTTTATGCTCATAAAAGCTGATACCTTTAATAGTATTCATATCGCTTTCAAGCGTTAAGAAGCCATAAATAGTGCCCCATAGACCGTAGCCTTGGATAGGTAACACTACCATTTCAGGCTGTCCGGCATCGTCATTCTTGACATAAACTTTGGCGTACTTAGGAACACGGCCAATACCAGCAGGATCATTAGCGCCTAAATCATTGCTCAATGCTTTATTTTTGGTCGCTTGGCTAGCGTCATAGTCGTTACGGTCAGGAATACCAACGTCTACCAGTTGATTATCATCTAAATAGTTACCAGCGCTTAGATCAACGATTTCGACATCGAAGTCTTTAAAACGTTCGGCAACGTCGTCAGCAGTATCAGATTCAGCGTTATACATGCCAGCGGCGACTAAGATGTTTTTATTACGGTCTAGACGAGCGTTTTCAACTTGTGCCGGTTTAAGACCAACGGCTACCGCTGACACTAATACTGAACACACTAAGCATAGCGTTAACGCTACGCTAACGGTTTTTGCATTATTACTTTTGGGCTTGGACATAACGAACCCTCCGTGCTGTTTGGCGCTTGATATTTGCTTGAGTGACAAAATAGTCAAACAACGGCGCAAATAAGTTAGCGAATAAAATGGCAAGCATGATGCCCTCTGGGAAGGCTGGGTTGATCACACGTATGAGTATCGTCATGAAGCCAATCAAAATACCATAAGCCCAACGGCCTTTATTGGTATGGGCTGCTGAGACAGGGTCAGTCGCCATAAAGACGGCACCAAAGGCAAAACCACCGATAACTAAATGCCAATAAAAAGGCATATTCATCATCAGGTTGTCCTCAGAACCAATCATATTGAAGATAAGTGAAGTAGCAATCAGACCGATCACACAACCACCCATAATACGCCATGAGGCAATACGCGCCCATAACAATACTACGGCTCCCATCAAAATAGCTAAGGTCGATACTTCGCCGACACTGCCTTGGATGTTGCCAAAGAAAGCATCACTCCAAGTGATCGCGCGACCATAAACGTCTACAAACTGATCTGGGGTAACGCCAAGTGCAGCCAAACCTAGCGGCGTCGCTCCTGAGAAGCCATCCACTGCCGTCCATACCGAGTCCCCTGACATATAAGCGGGATAAGCAAAGTATAAGAACGCTCGACCCGATAGGGCAGGGTTTAAGAAGTTTTTACCAGTACCACCGAATACTTCTTTCGCGACTACTACGCCGAAGATAATACCCAAGGCGACTTGCCATAAAGGAATATCTGGTGGCATGATTAGCGCATAGAGCACTGAGGTGACAAAGAAACCTTCGTTGACTTCATGACCACGAACCACCGCAAAGAGAATCTCACAAGCGATACCTACCGCAAAGGTGACAATATATATCGGTAGGAACTGCATGGCCCCGTAGACAAAGCTGGCCCAAATACTATTGGGATCATAGCCTGCCATACTAGTAATAATCGTGCGCCAGCCATCAGGTTCCAGACCTAACTGGGAGATAGCGGTGAGCGCTTGATGACCGACGTTATACATCCCAAAAAACATAGCTGGAAAAGTACATAACCAAACGGTAATCATAATGCGCTTTAGATCGATACCATCACGCACATGCGATGAGGTAAAAGTGGTTGAGCCTGGTTGACGCAAAAACGTATCGAACATCTCAAAGATGGCGTAATACTTCTCGTGCTTGCCACCCTTAGTGAAGGACGGCTCCATACGATCGAACATATTGTGTAAAAATTTCATCGTGGTTAGCCCTCCAGCTCAATGCGCGTTAAGTTATCACGCAAAATATCGCTGTATTCATATTTACCGGGAGAGACGAAGGTGCACAAGGCCAAATCTTCTTCGTCCAATTCAAGTACGCCCAAATCAACAGCCGTCAGCATATCTTCAACGATCAACGCGCGTAATAGCTGCGTTGGCAGATAGTCTTGTGGCATGACCTCTTCATAGACACCAATTGGCACCATAGCTCGCGGTGAGCCATTAGTACTCGTGGTAAAGTTATATTTTTTCTTAAAAAACTGCGAAATGTAGATTGGCAGTTTTGAGAAGCGGTTTGTACCAGGGCTAAAGAAGTGAAAAGCAGGACGCTCATAGCCTTCTGCTAGTGCACTCACTTGATCATGAAAACGGCCAAGATAAGAGATATTAGCAAATAGCTTGCGACCAGAAAGTACTGAGCCTGAGATGATGCGATTATCACCATCAATCAGTTGACCTTTAGTCAATGTCAACAGATCAGCACCGCGCTCAGTAGCTACTAAGTGCGGATTTTTGACCGCAGGACCTGCCAAGCTCACTAAACGACGAGTATATAGACGACCGGTAGTGAATAATTTGCCAAGTGCTATAACATCTTGATAACCGATGGTCCAAACACTAACGCCGCGGCTAAGCGGATGCAAAAAGTGAATATGCGTGCCAGCTAGACCGGCTGGATGCTTACCAGCAAAGCTATGATATTCAGTGACGTTATCGTTAGCAGTCTTGGCCACTTCTGGCAAACTAGCATCGGCATGATGACAGACAAAGGTCTTCGGACTCAAAGTCGAAAGTACCGCTAAGCCATCATTAAAGGCTTGTAGCTCTTCGTTGATCAAAAGCATAGGGTCAAAAGCTAATGGATTAGTATCCATAGCGGTGACAAAGATGGCATGCGGACGAGCACCAAGTTCAGGAGCACGGCTATAAGGGCGGGTGCGAAAAGCGGTCCATTCACCAGAGGCAAATAGCTGCTTCTCAACCACTTCAGAGTCTAGGTCAGCAAGTTGTTGGGAGTTGTAGCTTTCAAACTCTATTTCTTCACCCTTGGGGTCAACGGCAATCACTAGACTCTCGAACACCCGACGTTCACCGCGGTTAATTGCGATAACTTTACCGGCAGCAGGGGCGGTGTAGATAACACCAACTCGTTTTTTGTCTTCAAAAACGGGCTGACCCTTAGCTACTATGTCGCCTTCTTTGACGTTCATGGTAGGTTTCATGCCCACATAATCGTAGCCAACTAAGGCTACATGTGCAGGTCTGTGTTCCGTTATCTCGCGAGAGGGTTCACCAGTGATGGGCAAATCCAAACCTTTTTTGATGGTAATCATAAGCGAAAACTTAGTCCATAGTCTAAAACGATACCAGACGTCCTGTATGGCATAACGGCAGCATGAGTAACGGCATCACCAGTAAAAGCGCTCATCTGAATTGCTTAGCAACAAGTAGAGGGTAGGCTTTTTTTAGGTAATGCTTAATCATAACTACTATAAAGAGTATCAACGCTGACCTTAGACTCCTTAACAACACGTTAATATCTTATTCGAATGACCAAAGTGGCGACTGGCTACCAAGATGCATGCTAAGACTATCCAGTTAAAACCACTCTTTATAGCAAGCTGCCATTGAAGAACACTTTAAACCGTAATAGGCTTATCATACGTTTTATTAAAATCTTAAAAAAGTAGAGCCAGTTTTTTGTTATTCAACAATAACTTGACGATAACTTATTAATAAAACAACTGACTCAGTAAACGCGTTGTCGACTAAGTTGGCAGATTTTAAACAGAGTTATATATATCAAGCTATTTTTGAATAGAAACAAATACAAATATACCTAGGATTATACGCTAAATTGACCTAAAATTACCAGTTAGTAATTAGATTTACTTAATATTGTGGTTGATTTGATACTAGAAAACTTCTAGTTATCAATTACTTGCCACTAACTTAGTTTTTTTATTATTAAAAGAGCTTATAACTCTTTTATCTTTTTTTCTTTTTAACTTAATAAAAGCTACTTTTATAAGCTAAATTTTGAATCCTTGTTTAATTTTATATCATCTTTATTAGGAGTGTTTTATGTGTGCTGCGCCTGTGATTATCCCAGCTATTGATCTAAAAGATGGCAAGTGTGTACGTCTAAAACAAGGTCGTATGGAAGATGATACAGTCTTCTCTGATGATCCTGTTGCTATGGCAGCACGTTGGGTAGATGAAGGCGCTCGTCGCTTGCATTTAGTCGATTTAAACGGCGCTTTTGATGGCGTGCCTGTACACAAAAAAGTCGTTGAAGATATCGCCAAAGCTTATCCCAAGCTACCTATTCAGCTTGGCGGTGGCGTACGTACTATGAACACTATTGAGCAATACATTAGTGCGGGGCTGACTTATATCATCATCGGCACCAAAGCGGTGGAAGATCCTAGCTTTGTCACCGAAGCTTGTCGTGAGTTTGCCGGACATATTATTGTGGGTATTGATGCCAAAGACGGTATGGTCGCCACTCACGGTTGGGCCAATGTCACCGATACCAAAGCTACTGAACTTGCCAAGCGTTTCGCTGATGTCGGTGTTTCTTCAATCGTTTATACTGATATTAACCGTGATGGCATGATGCAAGGCGTTAACGTCGAGCAAACAGTGAGTCTCGCTCGCGAAGGCGGTATCCCAGTTATCGCTTCTGGCGGCGTCACTGATATGAAAGACATAGAGCTGCTTAAGCCTTATGGCGATTGTCTAGAAGGTATTATCACCGGTCGCGCTATCTATGAAGGCTCATTAGACTTTGCCGAGGCTCAGCGCTATTTAGACCTAAAATAATGCTTTAGTTTTAAGATAGTCGTTTAGATATTTTATAACGCGGCTATTTTATGGCAGGGCTATTTCATAACAGCATTATCATAATGGTACGATAGGATACTTATGGCTGCTTCTCTTGAGCGCTCACTACCTGCTAAACGGCTGTTGCACGGACAAAAGAGGTTTGTGCGGCTGCTAGTATGGAGTCAAGTACTGCTATTAAGTCTCTTTTTTGCCGTGCCAGTATTTGCTGCTAGCGAGGCTACTAGTAGCACCTCTGAAAAAGTGTTAGCAGATACGGCGACCGCATTAGGCTTGCCAGAAGGAGCGCTAACCACTAACTCTACAACAGCCGCTGATGCAGAAGGCGCTAAAGCTGAAAGCGAGGCAATAGACACAACAGCTAGTGAGCCTGTGAAGCCGCCGCCAGTTATCAGTGGCGAAAGTACTAATAATGCACAAATAGAAACCACCCCAACCCCTAAAAAAGATAGTGATATTCGTCAGCGAATTAGCGGTATTTTTTCTGAAATTGAGGGATTACAAGCGGTCACTGTTAGTGTTAATCAAGGCGTAGTTAGCTTAACAGGGGAAACCCCAAACGAGAAAAAAGCGCAACAAGCTATCAATTTAACCAATCGCCTAACGGATGTGGTGACAGTAGAGGATAAGATTGAGCGCACGCTTGATGTACAAGATAATGTCAGTACTGTCTATCAAGGTCTCAAAAATCAGCTGAGAACTTTAATCAAAGCTATACCACTATTAATCGTCGGTATAATAGTATTCGCTATGGTCGCCTGGTTTGGTAATTGGTTATCCAAACGGCAAGGGATGTGGAAACGCTTAACCCCAAACCCTTTTGTCGCTGAGCTATTATCACAAACGGTAAAAGTGATCTTTATTGTTTTTGGTCTCATATTAGCACTGAGCTTAGTAGGAGCAGAGACGGTATTAGGCACCCTACTTGGCGGTGCAGGGGTCATCGGTATTGCCGTTGGTTTTGCCGTAAAAGATAGTATTGAAAACTATATTGCCTCGTTGCTACTGAGTATTCGTCAGCCGTTTCGTGCCCGCGACCAGATTGTGATCAATGATAAAGAAGGCATAGTAGTACGCCTGACCTCTAGAGCAACGATTTTGATGACTATGGATGGTAACCAGCTGCGTATCCCCAATGCGGAAGTCTTTAAAGCGACGATTTTGAACTATACCAAAAACCCAGAGCGACGCTTTACCTTTGAGCTAGGCGTTGATGCCAATGATGATCCCTTAGCGGCGATAAAAGTCGGTTTGGATGCGATATGCAAACTAAGCTTTGTATTGGACAACCCCAAATCTATCGCCGTTATCACCAACGTAGGCGACTCTAATATTATTCTTGAATTTCAAGTCTGGGTAAATCAGTTAGATACTGACTATTATAAAGCTCGTAGTATTGCTATTCGTGAAACCAAGCATGCGCTTGAAAACGAAGGCTTTAGCTTGCCAGAGCCTATCTACCGTCTAAGATTCAATGACAAACTAGAACAAGCACTCGAATATATACCAGAAAACAAAGCTACAAACACAGAAGAAAGCGCTACTGATTTGACTATTACTTCCACTACTGTTGAAGAGCCAAACACAGTTATTGGTTTGGAGGGTAGTGAAGCGAGCAGTGTCGATGATGAAGAAAAAAGAAGAGCCAAAGCACGAGCTAAATATATCTTGCAAGGTCGTAATGCTGACGAAGTACTCGATGCCCGCCCTGACCAAAAGCTCAAAGACAAGGTTGAACAGGAGATAGCTGAAAATACTGGTGAGACTGATCTATTGAATCCTAATAGTCCGCAGGAGTAATCTCTAAACCATAAACTTATAAAATTAAGCTCGTATAATAGAGTCAGATCATAAATTAGATAAGGTTATAAGTATGCAAAGAAAACATCTGATTGCTTTTACTATGGCGACTATATTTTTATTGCTCGGCTTTAATATCATTAATGGTCAGCAGCATGAGCGCAGTAGAGCCGCGCCA
>CBETCF010000031.1:0-14286 GCA_965534785.1 uncultured Psychrobacter sp. | reverse complement strand
ACTACTAATCACAATATTACTAATCAATAGTCACTTGCGATACCGCTCGCAACAATACCGCGTTACCAGTAGATAAAGTTAAGGTAACTCGTGAGGTGGTAACAAAAGAGACATTTTGACCATCCTTTACCCAGCTCTCAGTAGTATTAACGTTAGCTTTGGCTTGATTACCAGTAATCACAATATTATCAATATTAATATCATAGCGATAGTTTGAGGTCTGACTCCAACTATTCTGTAATAATCTTAGATAGGCGTCTTTATCAAGGCTGGTTGACTTACCTTTTCTGGATAAAGAAATAAGCGCATCATCAGAAACTAAACGCGACACTTGACCGATGTTTTTGCTATTAGCGGCAGCTTTCATTGAGCTGGCATAGTTTTGTACTAAGCTTTGACTCATAGTGGCGGCTTGGGCATTAATAGCCACGGTGCTAGCAACAGCAGCGAGTGCGGTAAGGCTAGCCCCTTTAATAAATAAGGCTATTAAACCCTTATTCCATAATCGTTTCATTGTAATCCTTAGCGGTTATTTTACTAGTTTTAGCCTATCACTAATTTCTCACAGTCTTGTAACACGCTGTGTGATAATTGCACTTAAAGCAATTGCACTTAAAGCAATGGCTCAATTTTTATGTTTATCATTATGATTATTATCACCTGCCGCGCTATCCACAGCATAACCATCATCGTTAAGCTTCATACCCAAACGCTCAACTCGGCGATCCATCATCTGCCTAGCTAGCGCTTGCATGTCCTCAACGCGGTCAATTTCATCGACAATCTCCAGACCCAATAAAGTCTCAAACACATCTTCTAAGGTGACAAGCCCTTTTACTTCACCATATTCGCCCACGGTAATAGCGATATGAATTCTATTTTTTAGCATTAGCTCTAGCAAGTCAAATAATTTCATCTTAGAGAAAACAAAGGTGATTTCACGTTGAAACTGAGTTAGCGGTCTGTGCATAGCATGATTGACTTTCGCGAGCAATATATCGGTTTTTAATACAAAACCGGTAATATTATCTAGATCACCATCATAAATAGGTAAGCGTGAAAAAGTCAGTTTAGGTCGATCAGCCAATAGTTCAGTAACGGTATTATTTTGCTCAAAAGCTAGCATCACTGAGCGCGGAGTCATGATGTCTTCGACTTTTATAGCGCCAAAAGCTAGTAAGTTGCGAATAATACGCGATTCTAGTGGATCAATTTGACCGGCCTCTTCGCCTATACTAGCGAGAGCAGCAAACTCACGACGACTGAAAACATCGGTTTCTTTACCACTAACTAATAGCTTAGTAATACGTTCTGAGATCCAGATAAGAGGATACAAGAGGACAATAATACCGCGTACAAAATAGGCGACCATACCACTAAGCTGACGCCAATAGACGGTGCCTAAAGTTTTGGGAATGATTTCAGATATAAATAAGATAGCCAGAGTCATAAATGCTGAAAAAACCCCAAACCAAGCACTACCGAACACAATAGTCGCTTGCGCACCAGCGCCGATAGAACCAACAGTATGAGCTACAGTATTCAAAGTTAAGATGGCGGCTAGTGACTGATCAATATTATCAATCTTCAGGCGCTTAAGCATAATCGCTTTAGCTGGGTTTCTTTCTTGTACATCGGCAATATAAGAGGGTGTCATAGTCAGCAATGCTGACTCCGCCAACGAGCAGATAAAAGATAAGCCAATCGCCATCACTACGAATAATACTAGTAGCAAAATATTGCTAGTAGTCGCTTGCGCAGCAACTTCCGTGGTTACCGCTGAGCTTGCTGCTAGGACAGAATGAGGTAGCAGCAATAATAAAAAACTGAAAGTAGAGACTCTAAAAGGTGTCATTAATTTATAAAATACCAAATCCGTTATAGGGGGAGGCTCCGCTGACGCTTGTTTACGACAAGCGCGCGAACGATATAAGCGAGAAGTAACTGAAAAAGTGGGCGACAATTCGGGTAACCTGAAATAGTTAAAGCCAAAAAATAAAGCGCTGCTATATAGCAAACACTTTTATAAGTATTCGATATTATCATTGATGCCAAGGTTTAACAATATTTTGTCTCAGCACTTTTGTCTCAGCAAATGATGATTTCGTTCACTCAGCCCTAAAGTGTGCAAACCTCACAAATAACTATCAATATCGTTATACTAAGGTAAAATTGCTATTGGCCTGAGAAAAATACGCTGATGCTATGATTAACTAATGCCAAGTCTAAGATTTTTTGTTACTATGCGTCTAATTTTATTGTTGTAAATCACTTATTGAGAGAGATTATGAGCCTTTTTATCCAGTCAGCTTATGCTGCTGAAGCAGCTGGTGATGCCACTGGCGGTGCTTCACTTTTTGGTCAACTATTGCTACCAGTAGCTTTTTTTGCCATCTTTTACTTTTTAGTTATCCGTCCACAGTCTAAACGCACTAAAGAACATCGTGCTATGGTTAGCTCACTAACTGTCGGTAGCGAAGTGATCTTTGCCGGTGGTCTGATGGGCCGTATCAAACAAATCGAAGGCGATTACGCTATCGTTAGCTTGAATAACAACACTGATGTAAAAGTACAGCGCGCATCCGTTATCTCCGTATTACCTGCTGGTACTATTGAGAGCGTATAAGCCTGGCGCTAGTGCTGTTTTATATTGATGTAATGAAGGGCTAGAGTGTAGCCGATCTTGTATAATGACCGTTAATTATTGGCGGTCATTTTCTGCTATTAGCTACCCTTCACTTTGCTATCCTATGGCCTGCGTCACCAGTATTTTATCAACATAAAGAAGTGATTATGCAATATCCCGCATGGAAATACGTAGTTATTATAGTCGTGCTCATCTTAGCAGGTCTTTACGCGGCTCCTAACCTCTACCCTGATGAGCCTGCCGTACAGGTCACTAGTGCAGCCGCTGGTACTCAGCTATCAGAAGGGGTTTTGACTGAGGCTGAGAGTCTACTAAAAGACGCTAATATCAACTACCATGATGGTAGCTTTGAGGGTAATAGTGCTCTAGTGCGTCTAAATACTCCAGATGAGCAGCTAAAGGCTCAGGAAGTCTTGCGTCAGAACCTAGGCGACGATTATGTCGTAGCCCTAAACTTAGCGCAAACGACGCCGCAATGGTTGCGTGATATTGGCGCTAAGCCGATGAAGTTAGGCTTGGATCTGCGCGGCGGGGTACGCTTTGTTCTAGAAGTAGATATGGACAAGGCACTAGAGCAACGTCTGACCAGTGCTAGCCGTGATGTGCGCCGAGATTTGCGTGCTGAGCGTGTGCCGGTAACGGGTATCAAAACTGAAGGACAAAGCATCGTCCTACATTTCTCTGATACTGACGCTCGTAGTCGCGCGCAAAATATCTTACAAGCGTCGATGGGTAGAGACTTCAACTTACAGTCTACTATCGATAATCAAGGTCCTGCGCTAGTAATGGCTTATAACGATGCTATGGTCGATGAGATCAATAGCTATGCCGTCAACCAAAACTTGACGACTTTGCGTAATAGAATTGCAGAGCTTGGGGTTGCTGAAGCCTTAGTACAGTCGCAAGGCGCGAGTCGTATCGTTGTTGAGCTACCCGGCGTACAAGATACTGCCGAAGCTAAACGGGTATTGGGCCGTACCGCTAACCTTGAATTCCGTATGGTCGCTAAAGATGCCGAAAACTATATGGGCGGTATTCCACCTGCGGGCACTGAAGCCTTTCCTTTCCAGTCTTTAGATGGTCCTCCAGTACTATTAGAGCGTCAAGCTATCGTCACCGGTGACAAAGTCACTAATGCGCAGACAGGCGTTGATGAAAGCGGTTCTCCTGAGGTTAATATTACTTTGGATAGCGCTGGCGGTAGATTGATGCAAAATGCTACGCGCACCTCAGTCGGTGAGCAAATGGCAGTATTATTCATTGAGAATAAACAACGCATCACTTATGAAGAAGATCCAGCTACGGGTGAGACTACTGAAGTTCGTACCCCTTATGCAGAAACTAAAGTCATTAACCGTGCCAACATTCAAGCCGTATTGGGCTCGTCATTCCGTATTACCGGTCTAGACAGTAGCGCCGAAGCGGCTGAGCTAGCGCTTTTATTACGCTCTGGTGCATTAGCAGCACCGATGTACTTCGTGGAAGAGCGCACTATTGGCCCTTCACTAGGTCAAGAGAATATCGATAAGGGTCTGTTTTCAACGCAAGTCGGTTACTTATTAGTATTCGCCTTCATGATTGTCTTCTATCGTCTGTTTGGCGTGATTGCTAACGTAGCCTTGGCTATTAACGTTATTATCATTATCTCCATTATGTCGATATTAGGCTCGTCACTCACACTACCTGGTATCGCTGGTATCGTCTTGACTATTGGTATGGCAGTCGATGCTAACGTGTTGATATTTGAGCGCATACGCGAGGAACTAGCGAACGGGGTGCGGCCAAAAACGGCTATCGTTGCTGGCTTTGACCGCGCTTTTAGTAGTATTTTCGATGCCAACATCACCACTTTATTGGTCGCTTTTATCTTATTCGCTATCGGTACCGGTCCGATCAAAGGCTTTGCTATTACTCTAGCTATTGGTATTGTCAGCTCGCTATTTACCGCCATCTTGGTGACGCGAGCGCTAGTACAAATCGCTTATGGTAAGCGCAAATCTATCAAACGTTTGAGCATCGGTTAGGAGACTGCAATGGCGATCGAACAGAATAATCCGAACAATAAAGATAATCTGCCAACCTCGAATAGCTCAGGTGGCAATTCAGGTAACGGTGGCTCAAATAATAGTCCCAATGACACTAATCGTCGTCGCCGTAACAAGCCACGCCGTGATGGTAAAGGTAGCAATACCCAGACTAATAGCTCGAATAAAGGCACTAAAAATAGTAAACGTGGTGGCGCTAAAGACTCGAAAGCTTTAACTACTCAATCTCTAGATTCGCAAGCGCTAGAGCCGAATAATGCTATCGATCCTAGTCATTTCGAGGGCGACGCTGCCGATGACGCAGCGGCAGTAGCTGAAGGCGGAATCAAAGCTATTGGCAATCAGCGCATTATTCCTTTTATGAAGATAGAAAAGCCCATGGGTATTTTATCTATCCTATTAGTGATAGGCAGTATTATTGCTATTGCGGTCAACGGTTTGAACTTTGGTCTTGATTTCACGGGCGGGGTTTCAACTGATGTCAGCTATGAACAATCTGTTGAGCAAGTTGCTGTGGTGCAAGCTTTGGCGGATAACGGCTTTGATGATGCAGTGGTGCAGTACTTAGGCACTAACAAAGAGCTGCTGGTGCGTCTGCCACCCCAGTCTGACAATATCGATGGTCTTAATACTAGTCTTGATGCGGCGTTAGACTTTCCTAATAACCCAGCGACTATTAGTAACGTCAATATCATTGGTAGTCAGGTTGGTAATGAGGTCTATCTCAATTCAGTCATGGCGTTAGCTTTGGCTTTAATTAGTATGCTTGGCTATGTCGCCTTGCGCTTCCAGTTTAAACTAGCATTAGGTGCGGTATTATCGCTCTTCCATGATGCTATCGTTACTATCGGGGTCTTTGCGCTGTTTGGCTTCCCCTTTGACTTAACAGTATTGGCAGCGGTGCTGGCGCTGATTGGTTACTCACTGAATGATACTATCGTTGTTTATGACCGTATTCGTGAGAATTTCCGCCGTGTCCGTGGTATCACTCCGCGTCAAACTATTGATTTGTCATTAACTGAGACCTTGCGCCGTACTATTATGACCATCTCGACTGTGCTGTTGGTGGTTCTTGCCATGATGTTCTTGGGCGGTGATGGTTTATACTGGTTCTCAGTAGCGCTGTTTATCGGTCTACTTGCCGGTACTTATTCTTCTACTTATATTGCCAGCTCAATTCCATTAGCAATGGGTCTATCACGCGATGACTTCGTGGTAAAAGTAAAACCTGAGTTTGAAGAAGAAATTGTTACATTTAATGATCCAAAAATGTTTGAATAATTTATTGTAAATAATCAGTTTGGCTCATAGTTAAAAGTAGCTATTAGCTAAAATACTTCATAAAAGCACCTGACTCATAATTGATGAGTGTTGGGTGCTTTTATTTTTATATCTTCTATAAAATCGTCTTATCCTTACCTAATGAATAGCGCCCTATATGACTACTAACTCGGCAGCACAGCACCCTATTGATACTCGCTATCGGCATATTGTCTCGATAGCGGTACCAGTAATGTTGGCAAATTTAGCTATGCCGCTTCAAAGCGTCATCGATACCGCAGTCGTTGGTAATATGAATGAGGCGGCCAATCTTGCCGGAATGGGTTTGGCCATTCAGCTGTTATCTCTACTGTTAGTCAGCTTTAACTTTTTACAATACGCTTCTTCTGGGCTATCAGCTCAGGCTTTAGGGCAGCTTAGTGCAAGCAATACAGCTAATGGTGAAGGCTCAAAGCAAACGGCCTCTGCCCTACTGTCTATTTTGCAGCGAGCTTTAGTGCTAGCTTTTATCATCGGCAGCGTATTATTAATAGCAAAGCCTTGGCTAATTAATTACGGCCTGCAAGCGCTATCAGCCAACCCTGCTAGTGGTGTTGCCGCCAAAACTTACTTAGATGTCCGCTTTTGGGGCGTCATAGCGGAGCTGATGAATTTTGCGTTTATTGGCTGGTTTGCCGGGCAAGGTAAGACACGTTACATGCTTTATCAGCAAGGTTTTATTGCGCTATTGAATATTACTCTGACGCTGTTTTTTGTCTACGGTATGAAGTTAGGCTTAGTTGGTGTCGCTCTAGGGACGACTATTGCCTTTTGGTCAGGCGTAGTACTCGCCCTTTGGCTTAGTCGTAAGCATTTACAGCTTTCCTGGTCAGCATTATTTACTACCGATGCTGAGTATTTTACTAAGTCAAAGATGCTTAGGCTATTTTCTTTAAATAAAGACATCTTTATTCGCACGCTTATTCTGACTCTGAGTTTTGCATGGGTTACTAAACTATCCGCACAAAGTGGCGACTTAGTGTTAGCGGCTAACGCTATTCTTTTACAAGTGCTAAGTATTTCAGCCTTTGCCCTAGACGGGGTGGCGGTCTCGGCTGAGACTTTAACCGGACAGGCAGCAGGACGCAGGGATTGGCGACGCTTCGCTATTATCGTCAAACGCACTGGCGTAGTCAGCTATGGTTTGGCAATCTTGTTAAGCCTGATTTGGTGGCTGGCAATGCCCAGTTATTTGCAGATGATGACCAATATTGAACCGGTGCTAACGCTTACCCGTCAGTATCAAAATTATGCGATATTATTGCCCTTAATAGGCGTAGGAGCGTACTGGCTTGATGGCATATTTTTTGGTCTGACAGCCGGTAGTGTCATTCGTAATGCCGCCTTAATATGGGCAGCTATTTTCTTCCCGATTAGTTGGCTACTCTATCAGCAGTATGCTATGACTGGCATTTGGCTAAGTGTTTGGTGCATATTGATATTACGCATGTTGGTATTAGGCATTTATTTATATCGAGCGCGCCGCACCGGCAGTTATGAGATTTTACAGCCTAATTAGTGAGTTACTAGTTGTAGATTATAGCCGCTATAAATAATACTAGATAAAACAGCTACGATTATCTAAAAGTACCACTGTATTATTTTTACATTTGCTTGACTATAGCATTGTAGGTTTGGAAATTATAAATAAACAATTGAATAAAAAGTATTTAGGAGCTTAAGTGGAGACTTATACTCAAGCAATGTCGCAACCGACCCAATGGGCTGAAGGCTTTAAAAAAAGTATTCCTGTCGCTATGGGGTATCTGCCGGCTGGTATCGCCTTTGGCGTGTTAGCGCAAGTGGCTGGCATTCCCATTTGGGCGACTATCATGCTCAGCGTGGTATTGTATGCAGGAGCCGCCCAGTATGCTTGCTTGCCTATGCTAAGTGCAGGGCTTCCGGTGGGAAGTGTTGCCACCAATATTGCGGCAATCAACTTGCGTCATGTGTTCTATGCCATGCCTTTGTTGCAAACGATGCCTAAGCAGAAGCTAGCTAAGACTTATTGTTTATTTGCGCTGACCGACGAGACCTTTTCGGTGATGACTAGCCTGCCAATAGAAGATCGACAAGCCTTGATACTGCCTATTAGCTTATTTAATCAAAGTTGGTGGGTATTAGCATCGATTATTGGGTTGATGATCGGTAGCGCACTCAATGATCTAGTGCCCCACTTAGATTTTGCTCTGGTTTGCTTATTTGCGATTTTGGCCTATGAACAATTTCAGAATATTAAGCGCTACTTCCCTATCGCTATCGCGCTTGTCGGTTTGATACTGGCTTCATTTTTCACTAGTGATTGGCTATTGTTGGTGGCTATCAGCCTATGTATGGTGCTTATCTTACTACGTGGGTTTTGGTTACAGCGTCTGGAAAAAGGAGCCGCGCATCATGACTAGCAGCTATCTCATTATGGCTACTTTGGCCATGGCAGCAGTGACCTTTATTACTCGAGCCATCCCCGCTTTAATTCCGCGAAAAATACTGGATAAGCCTTGGTTACACCGACTGAATGAAAGCTTGCCTTTATCGGTAATGGTACTGCTTATTTTAACTAGCCTGTCCTATCAAGACTTATCAATCAGCCATAGTTTAGCAAGTCCCGAAGTGCATTTGCTGCTAGCGCAGCTCGGTGCTCTAGCTATGGTATTGCTGATCTATCACTTTAGTAAGCAATTACTCGTTAGCATGATTGTTGGTATTGCTACTATAAATGCACTACTTTGGGTATTTAATCAGTTTTTAATCTAGCGCATATCCCTTTAGGATTAAGGTATATTGAAATTAGAACTGAAATCGTAGCCATAAAAAAAGCTAGCCTTCATTGTTTAAAAAATGAAAGCTAGCTTTTTTGTGTGAGCATAAGCGCTATAAGTAGGGGTTAAAGTAATACTACAACTCTTCTACGCCCATCATATCGACTGAGGTATCAGCGACGATTTGCACGCCTTTTTTACCTGTTTTAGCGGTATCATTACGCTGTTCTTGCAAATGATCCAGATATGCTTCATTGATTTGACCAGTAACATAGCAGCCGTTGAACACTGCACAATCAAAGCCTTCTACTTTGCTATGCTTAGTATCTTTTACCGCATCGATTAAGTCATCTAAGTCCTGAAAAATCAAACGATCAGCACCGATGATTTTCCGCACTTCTTCAACACTGTGACCTGAGGCGATAAGCTCGCTACGCACTGGCATATCGATACCATAGACGTTTGGATACTTAACCGGTGGCGCTGCACTAGCAAAGAACACTTTACGTGCGCCAGCATCACGCGCCATTTGAATAATCTCATGACAAGTGGTACCACGGACGATAGAGTCATCGACTAATAACACGTTCTTGCCTTTAAACTCTAAGGGTACCGCACTGAGCTTTTGACGGACTGATTTTTTGCGTTGTTGTTGGCCTGGCATAATGAAAGTACGACCGATATAGCGGTTTTTCATAAAGCCTTCACGGTACTTGATATTCATCTTTAGCGCCAGCTCCATCGCTGAAGTACGCGAAGTATCTGGAATAGGAATCACCACATCGATATCATGATCCTCTCCCCATTCAGCAAGGATTTTATCCCCTAGTTTCTCACCCATACGCAAACGCGACTTATAAACTGAGATATTATCCATGATTGAATCAGGACGTGCAAAATAAACATATTCAAAAATGCATGGAGTATATTCTTTTTGCTCTACGCACTGATGGGTATGTAAGTTATGATTTAAATCAATAAAAATAGCTTCACCTGGTTTGACATCACGAATGATAGTGAAACCAGAGCCGGTAAGTGCCACTGACTCTGATGCTACCATATATTCAGTGCCGCCATTAGCAGCTAAACGCTCACCAAACACTAACGGACGAATACCATTGGGATCACGGAAGGCTAGCAGACCATGACCAGTTATCAACGCCACTACCCCATAAGCACCCTCAACGCGACCATAAACTGCTTTTACCGCTTCAAAAATATCGTCAGCGCTAGGATGGGTTTTTTCTAGATTCTGCATCTCATGAGCGAGTACATTTAAGAGTACTTCTGAGTCTGAATCGGTGTTTAGATGGCGACGGTCTTCGATATATAGCTCTTTTGCTAGGCTCTCAGCGTTGGTCAAATTACCATTATGTGCCAAAGTAATACCATAAGGCGAGTTAACATAGAACGGCTGCGCCTCAGCACTGCTAGAAGTGCCAGCAGTCGGATAACGAACATGACCAATGCCAAACTTACCAACCAACTTAATCATATGACGATTCATAAAGACATCGCGAACCATGCCATTCTCTTTACGTAAATACAAACGTCCATCTTGCAAAGTGACAATACCTGCCGCATCTTGACCACGATGCTGCAGCATAGTTAAGCCATCATAAAGAATTTGATTAACGGGCTCATGAGCTGCAACCCCAACGACTCCACACATAGTTATGTCCTGTTTTGCATCAAAAATTAGTAAGAAAGTAATGAAATAATCGACGGTATCGACGACGTAGATGGAAATGGTAAAATTAAAGAATGGATTTTACAGTAAAATGGTACTGATGTATCAAACCATTTTATCGCTGTTAAGACTGGTTAATCTGACCCCAAGCAATGCCAAGCATATCGCTAGCGAGCTCCTTACCCATTGGCGCGTAAGGCATCAGCTCAGGAGCTAGTATTGAGGTTTCCCACTGTGGTAGCTGTACTAACAACGGCGCACTAATACTAAGCACTACTAATACCATCAAAACGTTTTTAGCCGCCCCTAACACTCCCCCTGCCATCTTATCGACTACGCCAAGATTGAGTGTTTTAAGAGCGCTTGAGAATACGAAGGCTAATAGATGCATTGTCGCTAAGATCACTATCACCACTAATAAAAAAGCCAAGGCCATCTGTAATACCGGATTTTCGACTAAGCTTGATAGTTGCGGAGCGATTGAGCCTGCCAGACGAGTAGCGGCAATTAGGGCAATGAACCACCCTACTAGACCTACTGCGGTCTTTATAAGACCCACCTGAAAACCACGCCATAGGCCAACGAGCACAATAATGGCAATCATAATATCTAGACCACTCATAGCTATTGCCTCATTATTTTAAAGAGATGATTGATGGTAGTTATTATGGTAATGACTAAACTAACCACTAAGGTTTTTATACTCATTCTTCTATAGCATCATAGTGGCCACCGATGGCTTGAATACAAGACTGTACTAATCCTGGTCCACGGTAAATGAGGCCGGTGTAAATCTGTACTAAGTCAGCACCAGCCTTTATTTTTCTGACTGCTTTTTCACCGCTATCGATACCACCAACGCCTATTAGCGCAACTTTACCTTCTAGCTGATCGGAGAACTGCTGTAAGATTTGCGTACTAATGTGGCTAACTGGGCGACCGGATAAGCCACCAGCTTGATCACCGTCGCGTAAATCTTCTACCCCGACTCGGCTCAAAGTGGTATTAGTCGCAATCAAACCATCAATCTCAAAATCTATTAATTGCTGCGAGATATAATCGACTTGTAGCGGCTCCAAGTCAGGAGCAACCTTTAGCACTAAGGGCACATAAAAACCATATTCAGTGGCCAATTGACTGTGTCGATTTTTGATAGTATCTAATAGCCGAGTCAAAGCTTCACCACTCTGCAAATCACGCAGATTTTCGGTATTGGGTGAGGAGATATTGACGGTGATATAAGACGCATGAGGGTAAACGCGCTCTAAACAATAGACATAATCATCAGCCGCTTGCTCAACGGGCGTGCTAGCATTTTTGCCAATATTAATACCGATATTGCCCTTATATTTAGAGTTTTTGACATTATCAATTAAATAATCAACGCCCTGATTATTAAAACCCATGCGATTAATAATAGCATCGGCCTGTCTTAAGCGAAACAGCCGCGGCTTTTCATTACCCACTTGCGGTCTAGGAGTCACCGTACCTACCTCAATAAAGCCAAAACCCAATTCAGCTAACGCGTCGATATAATCGCCGTTTTTATCCAGACCAGCTGCTAGTCCGACAGGATTAGCAAATTGTAAACCCATACAGGTTGTTGGCTGCATTGGCTGACCATACACTAAACCCAAAGTACGAGCTTTATGTGCTTTGTCTAATAAAGACAGCGTCATATCATGAGCGCGCTCAGGATCCATCTTGAATAAAAACGGACGAAGTAAGGCGTAAGACATAGTGACAACAAACCCTGATCAAATAGTGAGTGGAAAGAACGACAACACGGGCAGAACGCTGCGATTATATCAGCTTAGCTAAAATAACACTAAAGTTTCAGAGGATGAATTACTCTTTCAAAATTAATGCCTATTAATACTTGTATGATTAAGGTACAGGACGATTATCGGTAAGTGCAATCCAACCACGCACAATACGGTATATATGCCAAATTAGCGTAAATGCTATGATAAGCAGCCCAAGACCCGTTAATAAAACGCCACCTATAGCAATATTATTACTGCTCGCCGTCAACCCTACTGCAAAACCACCAACAGCAAATAAAATCAGCATCGACCCAATAACGAACCAGACGATACTGTACCAAAATGTTTTGATCTGCCAGTCAAAGTGAGTAGCCAGCCAAGTACCATCGGCATCATGACGCTTGGCGTAGTTCATGACAATGGGCACAATCCATAGCAGCCCTGCGGTAAAGTAGCTGAGGACATATAGCAGATAAGTAAGGTGATTATAAGTGGTTAACGAACGCCGTTTTTCATCAGTGAGGCTATGACTTTGCGGTTGACGCGACATTCCATAGCTGGTCTGCGATCCGATAAATGGGTCGTTAATAATTGACTCATCGTAGCCAGTAGCAGGCTCATTACTTGCCGTTTGACCCGATGGACGTTTATTAAGTTTGGTATTAGAGTCAGAAGAATTATTCATAATAAACACCTATAACTGGCAATAGCTTAGCCCTTAAAGCAATAGTCTCTAAACCTGTAATTGTGGCAGCTAAAGCTATTTTCAAGTTGGACGCAAGCAAGACTAAGAAGTGACCGTCGCTTGCACTTCAATCTGTTTGCTATTGATATCTTGCTGCATAGATAATTGAGTAAATTGCCAACCTTGCTCATTGAGCCTATCAAGAGCGGCACTGACCAGGGCTTGGCTAGGATTGCTAAAACTCAATTGCACTGTATCACTAACCGCTGCAACTTGAGCATTATCAATTCCGGCATTACTCAATAATGAATTAATACTAGCAGCAGGAGCCACTACCGTGCCATCCGTACTAGCGTTAACAGAATTAATATCGATGTTCCCCGCCTGCGAGCGTAACCAAAAATAATCAGCTACTTGCTGTTGGTATTCCTCTTTACTGTCTTTAGCGGCTTGGTTGACGCTATAACCACCATAGCCGCCTACAAATAGTAATAGAAAGGCTGTGAGGATGGCCAAAGCCAGTTGGTCACGAGAAGAAAGTGCTTGCCAGCGTGCCGATAGCGTCGATTGGTAACGGGTTAAGGACTCTGCAAAAGCATTATTGCTAGCAGAAGCGCTCAAGTTATCTGAGGGTTTTCGCTTATTACGACGCTGTAGTATATTCATGATTTAATCTCTGTGTTTTCCTACACATCCAAGCTGTCTTTAAGGCTATGAAACTGCTGGCTGCACAGTTTCATCAGTACCCTCTACTATATTTACCGTTATCTGCCCACTAAACTCACCTTGCTCATTGCCGTTCACTCGTTGTAAATTAGCAGCTATTCCTTGAGCAACAAGGGTATTAGCAAACTCATCAAGACTATCGCGATTAGGCGCTATTAGCGTAAAGCTGAGCATACTAGGCTGCATAACCAATGTCTGTGCTTGTAAGGATGATTGTTTAATCAAAGGTGATATACGCGCCAATATTGCCATATGCGATGCTGGCGCTTGGCTACTGCTGCGCAGTTTCGCGCTCATTTGCGTCTGTAATTGGGTGCGCGGATTAAGACGATCTTCTGGAAACCATGACTGAAACTGGCTAGCGATAGCTGTTTGTGTCGCTTCGCTTGCTGCGTTATAGCGATAGACTTGTAAGCCATCAGCTGCTATTTGTAGCACTAACGCTGACATAGCGACCATCGCCGCGACACGCAGGTAAGGAGAGAGTTTGGTATCTGAGGTTTTGACAAAGAAGTTCAGCGCATGACGTTCAGGCGCATCAATAGGTGTAGGCTGAGCACTAAGGCTGGTTAATAGTATTTGTTGCTCTGCCAATAATGCACTAGTTTGGGTAGCAAAGTCGTCTTTTTGCGTATTGGTCAGGGTATC
>CBETCF010000030.1:0-14300 GCA_965534785.1 uncultured Psychrobacter sp. | reverse complement strand
CTAGCGCCTATGCGGCCTTGATTACGGCGCACTCCTTGATCGCAAGCAAAGCCTACTAGACCGATGCGCTGACTTTTTTGCTTAAAAGTGTAAGGCTGAGCAAGCTGATACCAATAACGGGCGCGCGCTGTCTCAAACGGCTCTACACGTCCTGTCCATAGACTCATATCAGCGTTCGTATGCTGCACAGTTGTGGCTGTCATTATCTGACTCCCTTAAAAAAAGTGGCTACTTAGATAAATACCAATCCGTGCGCAAATCCTGCCAATGATCGGCCAACGCCCGGCTCAATACTAGCTGTTTCGCCGCTTCGATATCAGGGGCGAGATAGCGGTCTTTATCATAAAAGCTAACCTTGTCACGTAGGCTATCATGAGCAGTTTGTAGAGATTCTGACGTTTGTAAGTCGCGATGAAAGTCGATACCTTGACCAGCAGACAATAGCTCAATACCGATAATAGTGGCGGTGTTTTGTACCATCTCGTAGAGACGACGCGCGCAATAAGTTGCCATCGACACGTGATCTTCTTGGTTGGCAGAAGTAGGAATACTATCGACACTACCCGGATGCGCCAGAGATTTATTCTCTGAGGCCAAAGCAGCTGCGGTCACATGGGCAATCATAAAGCCGGAATTGACGCCAGCGTTATCGACTAAGAATGGCGGCAGACCTCCTGATAAAGTGGCATCAATCAATAAGGCGACACGGCGCTCTGACATGGATCCAATCTCTGCGATGGCTAAAGCCAAGATATCAGCAGCAAAAGCCACTGGCTCGGCATGGAAGTTACCACCAGAGATAGCCACCGGACCGTCTTCATTATTGAAGATAAGGGGATTGTCAGTGACCGCATTGGCTTCAATTAATAAAGTTTGACCGGCCTGATTGATAATATCAAGGCAAGCGCCCATCACTTGCGGCTGACAACGTAAGCAGTAAGGGTCTTGCACGCGATCGTCTTGTTCGCCATCATGCGAGGCGCGAATAGCACTACCTTTGATCAAACTTCTATGCGCCTGCGCAATTTGAATTTGTCCATGATGACCGCGAACCTCATGGATACGCGCATCAAAAGGCGCATCTGAGCCTTTGGCGGCATCGATAGACATGGAGCCAACGATAGTGGCAGTCTCTAGAAGATCACGTGCTAAAAAATAACCACGCAATGCTAGAGCGGTGGAGACTTGCGTACCATTAATAAGCGCTAAACCTTCTTTAGCCGCCAAAGTAATCGGCTCAAGTCCATGTTGCGCTAAAGCATCAGCAGCGGAAATCATTTCCCCTTTTACAAAAACTTGGCCTTCACCCATCATTGCTAAAGTCATATGCGATAGTGGTGCCAAATCTCCTGAGGCACCTACTGAACCTTTAGCTGGAATATTTGGCGTTATTTGGTTGTTAATTAAAGCCAATAAACTATCAACAACGATGCGGCGCACACCTGAGACGCCTTGCGCGAGGCTAGCAACTTTCATAATCATAATTAATCTGACCACATCAGCTGGTAGTGCGTCACCGGTACCGACCGAATGTGAAACGATTAGATTACGCTGTAGCAATTCAAGCTGATCATCACTAATCCGAGTTTTAGCTAGTAAGCCAAAGCCAGTATTGATCCCATAAGCACTCTTATCGCGAGCAATAATAGTACGCACATCTTCATGTGAGGCATCAATTGCTGCATAAGCGCTATCGGGCAGGGTCAAAGTTACGGGATTATCATAGATGTCACGTAGCATGGCAAAGCTAAGCTGACGCGGGTTTAGAGTCATACTTTTTGTGGTAGTCATAGCGGTAGTCCTAATGATTTTTGAATGTTTTAATAAGGGTTTTAAACAAGATTTTAGTTTTCAGGCACTAAGTAACTACTACTCAATCATTGGTAAATTTAGTCCGTATTCTTTAGCCGTTTGGATAGCTAGCTCGTAGCCTGCATCAGCATGACGCATCACTCCTGAACCGCAATCATTGACGAGTACCCTTGCTAGACGTTTGGCCGCTGCGTCAGTGCCATCAGCGACAATAACCATACCTGAATGTTGCGAATAACCCATACCAACACCGCCGCCATGATGCAGCGACACCCAAGTAGCACCGCCTGCGACATTGAGCATAGCGTTCAATAATGCCCAGTCTGATACTGCATCTGAGCCATCTTTCATACTTTCAGTTTCGCGGTTAGGGCTAGCGACTGAGCCGGTATCTAGATGGTCACGACCGATGACGATAGGGCCTTTGAGCTCGCCATTTTTGACCATCTCGTTAAAGGCGAGTCCTGCTTTGTCGCGCTCGCCTAAACCTAACCAACAAATACGCGCCGGCAAGCCCTGAAACTGAATACGCTCTTTGGCCATATCAAGCCAGCGATGAATGTGGGTATTTTCAGGGAAAAGCTCTTTAATCTTTTGATCGGTTTTGTAGATATCTTCTGGATCGCCAGATAACGCAACCCAGCGAAACGGGCCTTTACCTTGGCAGAATAACGGACGGATATAAGCGGGAACAAAGCCTGGGAAATCAAAAGCGTTTTTGACTCCTTCATCAAAAGCCACTTGGCGAATATTATTACCATAATCAGTGGCTGGAATACCCATCGCTTGTAAATCGAGAATTGCTTGTACATGCACCGCGCAAGACTGAGCAGCTGCTTTGGTCAAATCAGCATATTCCTCAGGATCTTCTTGCGCCGCTTTCCATTGCTCAACTGTCCAGCCACTAGGGAGATAACCGTTTATTAAATCATGAGCGGAAGTTTGGTCAGTGACTAGGTCAGGCTTCATTCCACCTTCGTTAGCGCGCTTAACCATCTCCGGCAAGATATCAGCGGCATTACCTAGTAGAGCAATCGATACTGCTTCACCGGCATCAGTATGCTGCTTGATTAGCTCATAAGCATGGTCAAGATTGTCGGCTTGCTTATCCACATAACCGGTACGCAGACGGAAATCAATGCTCGACTGTTGACATTCGATATTTAGCGAAGTCGCTCCAGCAAAGGTTGCGGCTAGTGGCTGTGCACCGCCCATACCGCCAAGACCTGCGGTCAAGATCCAACGTCCAGCCCAACTGCCATCATAATGCTGACGACCCGCTTCGACAAAGGTCTCATAAGTACCTTGCACGATACCTTGAGTACCGATGTATATCCAACTGCCCGCAGTCATTTGCCCGTACATCATCAAGTCTTTACGATCGAGCTCGTTAAAGTGCTCCCAAGTTGCCCAGCGCGGCACTAGATTAGAGTTAGCAATTAATACACGCGGCGCATTTTCATGAGTTTGAAACACGCCAACTGGTTTACCTGACTGTACTAGCAAAGTCTCATCGTCCTCTAGCACTTTCAGTGATTCTAGAATTTGATCATAGCTTTCCCAATTGCGTGCGGCACGGCCAATACCGCCGTAAACCACTAAGCTCTTTGGGTTCTCAGCGACATCGGGGTGCAAGTTGTTTTGTAGCATACGAAACGGCGCTTCAGTCAGCCAGCTTTTGCAATGCAAGGTGCTGCCAGTCGGAGCGGCGATTTCACGACTCTCATCGCGGCGAGTAAATGCAGAAGTTTGAGCAGTTTGAGTAGTAGTCATCGTCATTCCTTGTAATCGTCTATAGTATTTTTCAGCAGTTATTATGCTAAGTAAGCAGTATTATAAATAAGTTGTATATACAAATTATCAAGAATAATTTTATCTTGCAAGTCTTTTTTATAATTATTAAGATTTACAAAGAAAAGTAGAGTGAAAATTCTACTGAGGCTCATGATATTATGAGGCTGCTTTGCTAATGAATAGCAATGTCAGCTAATGGATAGAACTGAGGTAAAAATGGGTAAAAGCAAAAGGATTCCAGCGTATCAGCTTATAAAAGACGCCATTTTGGAGAATATCCATAGCGGTAAATGGCAAGCAGGAGAAGCTATCTCTACTGAAATGGCGTTAGCAGAACAGTTCGGGGTATCGCGGATGACGGTTAATCGAGCGCTAAAAGAGCTAAGCGCTGAGCGCGTGCTTGAGCGTCGTCAAGGTTCAGGTACTTTTGTGGCTCAGCAACAGTTCAACCATACCTTTATCGAGGTGCGCAATATTGCCGAGGATCTAAAGTCTGCCAATCGTGATTATCAAGCTAAGGTTATTAGCAAACGTAGTATCAGCCTAGCTACGCTGAATGAACAAGGTGACGAAGAGAGCTGTAAAGAGAGTCATAGAGAGGTTTATAAAGAGCTAGTTGTGAAGTTTGGTATTACTTCAAAGCAGTTGCCAGCGGCTCATAATACAGCGCTATTATATGAAGTAAAAATCATTCATTTCGCTGACGGTCTACCGATACAGTTTGAGGAACGCTGGGTCGATGCGCAACAATTGCCTGACTTTATCGAGCAAGATTTTACCCTCGTCAATACTAGCGATTATCTGATTGAGCAGATTCCGTTAGAGCGGGGCAGTTATACTATTCAAGCGCTAGCCGCGCCTAAAGACATTGCTGAGGGCTTGCAGATAGATATAAACTCGCCAACCTTAATGCTACAACGCCAGACTTATTCTGCTGGCAAAGTATTGACGGTGGTGAAGATGTGGCATGCTGGCGAGCGCTATCAATTCGCAGGAGAGTTATAGCTTTTTCGATAGCAATTTAGCGGTTCACAGCTTGTTAAACGCTAGCCTTGCTAAATTCGGAGACGTCTTGTACTTGAGCAGAGCTACAATTAAGCGGCTTTAACTAAGCTCTTTTTTAATAAATGGTCAAATATAAAAGGACCAAAAGGTAAGAAAGATCCTGCTACGCCAGCAGGTACTGCCCAAAGTGGCATGTTTATTTTGCTAGCAGCGGTGATAAGAACTAATAGATAGGCGATAAATAAGCCACCATGCGCCATGCCGACATAGGCTACCGCTTCTGGGATATCCATCATGTATTTTAGGGGCATAGCGATACAAAGTAGGATTAAGAACGAGCTCCCTTCTAAGTAACCCATCAGGGTTAAGCTTCTTAATATCGTGTTTTGTGATTTGCTGAGAGTAGAGATAGGTTGGGTAATAGTCTGAGCCTGTGACACTGTATTTTCCTTTTATACTGCTAATCTACTATTTACCATGAAAGTATAAAGTAGAGATTTTTTGATAGTGACATGATACTGGATATGCTCATAGCTTTGAAGGCGTAGTTTGTGAGAGCAGCCTTTTATCAGACCTATGAGCAAAAGTTTAGAGCTACCATAAAATTAATGAATGATTAATTGTAAATTTAGCTGTAGAAAATAGTCAAACTACGATAGATTAACGACTCATCATTTATGGAAGAATGAATATGTCTAAAGTATCAAGCCCTGTTTGTGACCACACCGCGCATAGTATTATAACTGACAATATCTTAGCACTTAAGCAAAACACAGAACACTCAATAATCAGCGTTCCTATACTCACTGGTGCGATGGCGCATAGCATTATTAATGCGGCTGTTATAGAAGCTAATAAAAACCATTTTAAAGTATCGATAACCATAGTCGATCGTTCGGGACAAACCCTTGCCGTATTGAGAGATCATCAAGCCGGCGTCCATACCATTCGCTCCAGTTATAAAAAAGCCTACACGGCCAATTCACAAAAAAGAGAAACAGCGGTCATCGCGCAAGGAGTGAAAGACGGTAGTATCGGCGCTGATATTAGATATTTAGATGAAAACATGCTGATACTAGCTGGCGGTGTGCCGATTTATATTGATGGTGTAGTCGTGGGCGGTATCGGAGTTGGCGGCGCCCATGGTAATGAAGATGTGCAGATTGCCAAAGCTGGCCTCAAAGCTCTGCTAGTCTCAAAGCTCTAAGATAAAGCGCTAACCTCTACCCAAGTACTAACGTTTGCTACTAGCAAATATCCTGAATTTTCAGACTTTATCAAAAACGATAAGCAAAAACTCTCTAGCGCTTTACTCATAAAGCTCTAAGCAACACTGCGTCTAAATTTTTTGGCAATTTCTATTTCTGCGATGTTTAAGCCTATTGTTAACCTCTTAGCCGCAGTTACTGACGCTTTAAAGCTATTCAATTTAACCGCTATGCTATAAAGTTAAGAGCTCTAAAACGCATTTGCACAAACTATTGTTATTAGAGGCGATAGGGTGCGCTATAATCCTAAGCGTTTACCGAAGTGCTAGCTACTACTAGCCATTACTAATCACACTAAAGGATGAGTAGTCAGCTTTGAGCAGCAAAACACGCCATTATCACCATTAAAATAGGATAAAAAAATGGATACCCTAAATATCCTCTACTTAGTAGGGGCGTTATTGATATTTGCTAGCATCATGGCGAGTACCTTATCGGCACGTTTGGGCGTACCGTTATTACTGTTGTTTTTGGTAGTGGGAATGCTGGCGGGCGAAGAAGGCCTCTTGGGCATTGAGTTCTCGCAATATGCTATTGCAAACTTTGTTGGGCAAGCAGCACTAGCCTGTATCTTGCTCGATGGTGGGCTACGAACTTCCTTTAAATCCTTTCGAGTGGGACTCAAGCCAGCGGTAACCTTAGCCACTTGGGGAGTACTGGCTACGGTATTGATACTAGGGGTGTTTGTCACTTGGCTGCTTGATGTCGATTGGCGTATTGGCCTGTTGATGGCAGCTATCGTCGGCTCCACTGATGCCGCAGCGGTATTCTCATTACTACGGAATGGTGGCGTCAAGCTTAATGATCGGGTACAGGCCACGCTAGAATTAGAGTCTGGTGCTAACGATCCTTTGGCGATACTTTTAGTCACTGGCTTGATCGCTCTGAACGTCGATCCTGCGGGTCAGACGGTGCTCGGGTTTCTGGGATTGTTATTACAGCAGCTTGGCTTTGGCTTGGGAATGGGCCTACTGTTCGGTTATCTATTAGCTAGACTGCTGCCAAAAGTGCATCTCGCAGAAGGGATGTATGCCATCTTGATATTGTCAGCAGGCTTATCAGTATTTGCCGCGACTAACTTGATAGGCGGTAGTGGCTTTTTGGCTGCGTATCTAACCGGGGTGCTGATTGGTAACTATAAAGTACGAGCCACAGAGCATGTGATGCGCGTAATGGATAGCTTCGCTTGGTTATCGCAAGCCGTATTATTCGTGGTGTTAGGACTGCTAGTGACGCCGTCGAACGTCATCGAGATGTGGCCTTATTCGGTAGCGATTACCGCCTTTATGATTCTCATCGCTCGTCCCCTTGCTGTCTACAGCAGTGTTAAGCCTTTTAAGTTTAAAGATAGGGAAATTGGTTTTATTTCTTGGGTAGGGCTGCGCGGTGCGGTACCGATTACCTTAGCGATTCTACCGGTTATGGCCGGAGTCGATGGGGCGTTTATGCTCTTTGATATCGCCTTTGGGGTAGTGGTGCTGTCGTTAGTTTTACAAGGAACGACGATTCCTTTCATGGCCAATATATTTAAAGTACGTATTCCTAATAATAAAGATCCAGAAGCAGAACATGAAGTTTGGGTGTCGGATAAAGCTAGCATTACCCTTTATGAGTTTGAAGTTAAGCAAGGGGCTTTTGCTATTGGCCGTCATCCTAAAGGTATTTCTATGCGTATAAGCCCTGATGAGATCAGTATTTTTGCCTTAATACGCAACCAAAAAATAGTAATCGTTGATGAGGACACTAAGCTGAAATTTGGCGATAGGGTTTGGTACGCTATGCGCGGTAATCATGCGGGCCAAATTGCGCGGATTTTTAATGATATAACTATTAATCGCAAAGCCATCGATGACTTCTATGGGGATTGGCTGTTGTCGCCTAGTGCCAAGCTTGAGGACTTGCCTTTCTCTAACGATGTGATGAGCTCCACCTCACTTACTGCCAAGCTTAAATCTAAGTCTGATAACGCTGCAAGTTTATGGCAAAAAACAGTAGCCGAATACATAAAGGCTAGCTTAGAGACAGCACCAGTATCAGGCGACACTGTTGCTATCAATAACGAGTGGTCGTTAGTTATCAAAGAAGTCGATGATAAAGGTAAGCTTAGATCGGTCGGTTTAAAGCGTGAGAAGCTAGCAACGGCGGTTTAATTTCTTGAGACACCCAGTCATGTAGGGCGTGTCCTCATTTTTAGCCTCATGGCTGCAAAGGACACCTGCTAGCAATAGCTACTTCCTAATTACTTTGAGTCGTGCGTTCCACGAATAGGGTAGTCATTTTTTCGTATAAATGACAAACCATTAGCAAGCGCCTCAAGCTCAGGTCTAGCAAAGGGGGCGTTAGAGATATCAATGATTTGAATCTCTCCTTTAGCATTGATCACAAATACGCCAGGTTCAGCGAAAAGGTGATCGGTTTCTTTTTCTGAGCGGGGCTCAGAGATATACAGCCCAAGCTCATTCATCTGCTCAACCGTCAAGCCATAGGCTATCGGAAAGCTAATATCTAACACTTCTAAATGCTCTTCTAGTTGTTGTTTGCTATCTCCTGATATGGCAACAATATCCACACCCGCCTCGGCAAATGATGATTTTACGGTTTCTAGCTGATTGAGGTATTTGGTGCAAATCGGACAATGCTTACCGCGATAAACCACCACTAATTTCCAATCGTGACCGTTTTCAGGCTTACCTAACGAGGTCATTTCGCCACCTAGCATTTGCACCTGTATGTTAGGGAATGAAGTGCCGGCACGGAGTTTTTGCGCGTTATGTGTTTGCATTTTTTAATCCTTTTTAGTTTGGTTTGGATTTAGGTCTTTGAGTAGATCTAGGTCTTTGAAATGAACCGATTATAGTAAAGTTATTATTTGTTTCTTGAGATAATTTGGTCAGCAAGGGTGACAAGGTCTGAGGCCATAAAGTCCGGTATTGGCACCTTGGCTGCGGGTAACATGGCATTATAAGGTCGAGTGAGAAACGCCCCTTGGCAACCAGCGGCTTGAGCACCAAGGGTATCCCAAAGATGGCACGCGACTAGACACAACTTTGACATCTCAACAGAGCATTCTTTGGCGACCATTTGGTAAGTCTCAGGCGCAGGCTTGAACTTTTCTACGCTCTCAACACTAAAAGACTGCTCAAAAAACTCACTTAATCCGGCCTTTTCAAGCGCTGTAGGTGAGTCGCTACTTGCTGAATTGGTCAAAGTGACTAACCTAAACCCAGCGTCACGTAATTTGGTCAAGGCTGGCACGGCATCAGGATGAGCTGGCATCTCACTCATGCGCTGCTTAAACTCATCAATATCATCCTGCGTTAGCGTCACGCCATGAATATCAGCCGTCATCTGTAAGGCACCAACACCAAGCTCACCAAAAGGCGTATAAAGTCCCGATAAGGTCATGGCTTGCGAGTAAAGTACCAACTGCGCGAACCACTCTCTTAATATACGCTCGTGACCGAACAGACGAGCGAATAAAGGCGCGAGGGTATCGATGTCCAATAGAGTTTCATTGACATCGAATACTAGAATCGAAGGCGGCGGCTTTACGGACATAAAAGTTCCTTTTTGAGTATTAGCGCGGTTAGTATCTTACTAAATATGAAGCTGTTGCCTCTGTAACTATTCAACTGATAAGTAAGGCAATGCGCCTAATTACTTCTACGTTAACTACAGTTGAATAAGCATTCAAGTTATTTTGAGTAATCGTTCAATATCTATTGTTATCGTTGGTAAGGGTTAATAGTGTAAGCAATAATAATAAATCTTAACTAGACTGTAATAATGAGACAAGATAAAATTGAGTAATCGTTCAAACCATACGACTATGACTTCTTTAGCTATTTAGCAGTCAACGCACGAACAACGCACTACCTAAGAGGTAGAAGGTTTCTGTGCTAAAATTTTATAAAACTGGAAGGTGTGATGTCACGTACTACACTATATAATCGTCAAGAAGCTCTAGAGCGTGCTATAAAGCTGTTTTGGCAAAAAGGCTTTCATGCCACCTCATTAAAAGATATTGAACAGGCTCTCGATATGCGGCCAGGCAGTATTTACGCAGCCTTTGGTAATAAGGACGGCCTGTTTCAAGAGGCGCTTGATCATTATGCTCAAGCTTCATTGACTGAGCTTGAGCGGATATTAGCTAATCATCAGTCGCCTTTATTAGGACTGGCGGCTTTTATGCGTCAGCTTGGTGGAATCCGTGATAAAGATTTGCCCAGTCGAGCTTGTATGCTGGTCAAAAGCTTGCTTGAGCTTGGTGCTCGTGAGCAATCGGCATTACAGAAAGTCGAGAAACTATTGGCTGGCATGGAATCGCGTTTTGCTGAATGTTTTGTAGAGGCACAGCGTCTAGGGGAGCTTGATACTGAGCTTGATCCAATGCGGTTAGCACGTCGATTGCAAGCAGAGGTTATGGGTTTGCGAGCCTTTGCTCAGCGTGATGTCGATAGTGCTGCCGTGCAGGCGTTAGCTGAGGATATGGCCTCATCTATAGAGGATCTGCGTAATGATAAATTTGCGGGCTAGTTCACTATAGTTAGTTCAATATAAAAAGGGCTACTCAAGGTTTTAAGCTTTGAGTAGCCCTTTTTGTTTGTCATTGTTGCTGCTTATTTTTAGCCTTGATCAAAAACAGTTTTTATTCTGGAAGATCTGCTAATTGCTGCAAGATATTTTTGAAGTTCTCGACCCCTTGGGCACCGCTAACCAAGTGTTTTTGGTTAAAGATAATAGAGGGAACGCTTTGAATGCCTTGCTGACGCCAATGCTGCTGAGCATGGCGTACTTCTTCGGCAAAGCGTTGATCTTCTAATACTGCTATTGCCTCCTTACGATCCAAGCCAATTTCTGCTGCAATATCTGCCAGTACTTGTTTATCAGAGAGCTCTCTTGCATTGGTGAAGTGAGCAACGAGCAGAGCTTGTTTCAACTCATGCATACGGCCTTGCTGATCTGCCCAGTGCAGCAGCTGATGCATATCAAAGGTATTATAAGTTCGAGTTTCTTCGGTAAAGTTAAACTCAAAGCCCACCTCTGCGCCAGCCTCCGTTATGCGGGCACGACTGGCATCAGAGTCTTCTCTACTTGAGCCGTATTTATTAGCGATATGCTCACGCCAATTTTTACCTGCGCTTGGGGTATCAGGATTTAACTCAAACGGATGCCAATGAATCTCATATTCAGTACCAGTTTGCTCGAGCGCTGCAGCCAATTGTCCATAGCCAACAGCACACCAAGGGCAAACCACGTCTGAGACGATATCTATTCTGAGTGGGGTTGTTTGATTGCTCATAATATCTCCTTTATCTTGTGCCAACAGTTTCGCTCAATTAATCAGCTTTTTGCCAAGCGAACTTCTCAAATGGCTTATCTACTGGGGTATTGGCAAGATGGTTGGTGTAGTTGCTCATTACTTTTTGCGCAGCCGCTAATACTACCTCTAATACTTGACGCTTAGTAAAGCCTGCTGCTAAGAATGCGGCTACCTCTGCATCATCGACATTACCACGGTTACGGATAACAGAAAGTGTGAAGTCACGTAATGCTTCTAATTTTTCAGTCGGTAATGGTGTCTCGTCACGCAATGCATCAGTGATGGCGTCATCTACTTTCATACTTTTTGCAATACCAGTATGAGCCGGCACGCAGTAATGACACTCATGTTCGACGTTAATGGTTTGCCAGACAACGGTGGTTTCTTCATCATCAAAGCTGCTGTCTAAGAATAATTGATGGAGACGCTGATAACCTTCAAGTAATCCAGGTGCTTCAGCCATTACCGCATGTAAGTTTGGAACCATACCAAAAGCATTGATGGAGACATCAAGTAATGCTGTGCTTTCTGCTGGAGCAGTTTCTTTATTATGTAAAGTAAAGTCGGTCATATAAGATCCTTATTAGTATTGTAATATTATTAATAAATAATTTGGGCGAGGCTACTAGATTGCAGCCAATCAACGAGAAGTCAGTTAATGACATTTTATCTACTGCAATTCGTTGATTGGCTTTACTATAAATTAATTTGAGCAATCACTCAAGTATAAATTGAATGATTGCTCAATTATTTGTAATCCTCGTTAACATTATCGCTTTTTTTAGCGACTTCTCTGATGCTGAATTTGCTTATTAGTCTTTCGTGGGCTTACTAGCAAAGGCCTTACGCTTAAAAGGCATAAGCAGCAATCCCCATAACGAGGCATTCTGTTTGGCCTCAGGATATTCTTTTAGGCCAATATCTAACTGTTGATCCGATTTGGTGGCTTCACCTTTGTAACTACCAAAAATCCAATCCCACCAAATCACACTAAAGCCATAGTTAGAGTTGGTCTCGCTAACGCGCTTGCTGTGATGAATACGATGCAAAATTTGCGTCATTAATACCAGACGTAAAGGCTTTTCAAGCGCGGGTGGCAAGCGAATATTGGCATGATTAAACATCGCTAAACCATTCAAAGCAATCTCAAAGATCAGTACCGCAATGGCAGGTATGCCTAGAGCACTGACGACCGCAAGTTTAACCCCTATGCTCAATATAATCTCGATAGGGTGAAACCTAAGCCCAGTACTAGCATCAATATGCGCATCGGCATGATGGACGCGGTGCAAGCGCCAAAGGATGGGAACTCGGTGGAATAATCGATGCTGCCAATAAATGATGACATCGAGCAATACTAAGCTGAGAATAATAACCACTATATTAGGTAAGTCGATTAGATTAAATAAGCCAATACCGTGTTGTTGGTTATAAATCGCCACAGCGGTTAAGCCAACAGGCACCGCTAAACGAGCAATCAGTGAGGAGGCAAACACTAGCCCAAAGTTCGCAAACCAGCGTTGACGGCTTTTGATCGGGGATTGACGTGCTGGATGTTGATACTCAAGCAGCATCATGATGACTAAGATGCCAAAAAAGAAGCCCAACCGCCACCATACTTCATTATTCATAAGTTATCTCTTTCATTTTATTGCACTTATCAGCCTTCACTATTTAGCCTCAAAACGTTTTAGAGTTTGGTAACCGCCGTAGATACGAGTAACGATAGTAATAGCGCAGGCCGCCGCAAATATACTGGCTAGTATCACAAAATGCTGTGGCCAAATACAAAAGGCGATAAAAAAAGCAATGGTTTCAGTCCCTTCGGTCAGCCCATTCAAATAATAAAAGCTCTTGTACTTAAATTGCGGCTTGTCGAGTTTAAACTTCTCAGCCGCTATCGCAAAGGCCAAAAAGCTCGAGCCAGTACCGATAAAGGCGGCAAGTAACATCGCTCCAGCAATAGCGTTTTGTGCCGGATTGGCCAAAATAAAGCCAAGTGGCACGGCGGCATAAAATAAAAAGTCGAGGGTAATGTCTAAGTAGCCACCAGCGCTTGAGCTTTGATTAGCATGACGAGCAAGTGCACCATCTAAACCATCAAAAATACGATTCAACACAATAGCGATCAGCGCGCCAAACCATAGCTGATAAGCTAATAGCGGCAACGCTAGCATACCAATAAGAAAACCAATGACCGTTAATTGATCAGCGCTGATACCGCGCTTATGTAGCATGACCACGGCAGGGTTCAGTATAGGTTTAATAATGGGCGTAATAAACTTATCTAGCATGCATTTGCCTTGTTTTTTTATTCTCTTACGTGGTGCTTATTGTTTTAGTATTAACGGCTAAGATTAATAACTTTACCACCAGCGGCCTCAGCATCACTATGATCGTGAGTAACCATGATAGTAGGTAGTTTATGGGTACGTATCTGTGTAAATACCAGCTGCTGGATCTCAGCTCTAAGCTGGGTATCGAGCTTACTAAAAGGCTCATCGAGCAGGATGGCTTTGGGTTCACTTAATAAGGTGCGTAGCAATGCCACTCGAGCTTGCTGACCGCCAGAGAGATTATCCGGATGCCGCTTTGCCATACCGGCTAGGCCCACTTGCTCAAGGGCGTGCTCTATTTTTTCAAGCCGCTGCTTTTTGTTGCTACTGTTATCTGCTTTAGGCATAGCAAAAGCAATATTGCCCGCCACTGATAAGTGCGAAAATAGTAAGGCATCTTGATAGAGGACACCGATACGACGCAAGTGGGTGGGCAGGTGACTGACATTCTGATCATTCAGCCAAATCTCACCAGTAGCGCTAAAGCCACTTGGCAAGGTGCCCGTAATCCAGTTTAATAAGCTTGATTTGCCACTACCTGATGGCCCCATGATAGTCAGGATCTCACCGCCATGGACTTGTTCATCTAAGCTTAATAATGGCTCGCCTTGACGATAAAGCTGTAGGTTTTTTATCTGTAAAGAAGATGGCATTTAAGACCCTTTTTTTATTTTTTATAATAGCTTTTTTTAATAATCAAGCTGATTTTTAACGATTACCACTGCGAAAGAAATACTTTGGCAGAACCCATGCCAGTATAAA
>CBETCF010000029.1:0-14498 GCA_965534785.1 uncultured Psychrobacter sp. | reverse complement strand
GGCGAATATCCATACGTACTGAAGCATAGAACTTCAAGGCATTACCGCCAGTAGTGGTCTCTGGGCTACCGAACATGACGCCGATTTTCATACGGATTTGGTTAATAAAGACCACCATACAGTTAGAGCGTTTAGCATTACCAGTAATCTTACGTAGCGCTTGACTCATCAAACGCGCTTGCAGACCCATGTGTGAGTCACCCATTTCGCCTTCGATTTCAGCGCGCGGAGTCAATGCTGCTACAGAGTCAATAACGATCATATCGATAGCGCCTGAGCGTACTAACATATCGGTAATCTCTAATGCTTGCTCGCCATTATCTGGTTGAGAGATCAGCAACTCGTCAGTATTGATACCTAGCTTACGAGCATAAACAGGGTCTAGCGCATGCTCGGCGTCGATAAAGGCACAAGTACCCCCCTGTTTTTGACACTGAGCGATAGCTTGTAGCGTCATCGTCGTTTTACCTGAGCTTTCAGGGCCATAAATCTCGATAATGCGGCCTTTGGGTAAGCCGCCGATACCTAATGCAATATCCAAGCCTAATGAACCGGTTGAGACCACATCGACATCTAAGGCTGCTGAGTCATCACCCAAATGCATAATGGTGTTCTTACCAAATTGCTTTTCGATCTGACCTAGTGCAGCTTTTAGAGCTTTAGCTTTATTTTCGTCCATTATGGACTCCTTGTTATCAATGAATAATTTTAAGGTAAATAATTTAAAGGTATAGGGAATACTAAGTCGATAGTAGCATGGCAGCATAGCTACTATGTAGCATGAATACGAGGCATAAACGACACATCTAACTTTACTATACAGCAAAAAATAACTTGGTAAGAGTGAAATTAAGTTTAGATAAATAAGTTTAAAACGATAGCTGAACAGTCGCTTATTTATGAATATTGCTTTATCTACCGAGAACGCTTCTAAATAATAAAATAAAAAGCTTAAAAGCTATAAAAATAAAAGAGTTAGAATTCAGCTTTTCGTTGTCTAACTAGATAAGGTAATTATAGCAAAAACCAAGGTCAATAATGGGTGTTACCTTACCCTAAGCGACAATAGATGTCGCATAACTTTTAAATTTTTTTAATTAAATTAAGAACATTTTTACTAAAAATTGTCAAGCTAATAAGGGCTTATCCACAGCAAATAAAATAAAATATTTACAGGCTGTGAAACATGGATAATAATAAAATTTATTTTAAAATAATTAAAAATAAATTTTTTAGGATTTAAATATGGCTTAAGTATTTGATTTTATTGATATTATAAATCGTATAAAAAATGACCAATCTTACCTAACCCTTTGAGCTATCAACCCAAATCGTTGTCAAGTAGCTAGTTATCCACAGGGTTATCCACAGCTTATGGGGAGAACTCTGTAAGCCCTTATGCTATCGATGTTTGCGCAGGTCATAGAACTAGCCGTCAATGATAAGCGTTGCCTAAAAGGGAGAGTTATTATCGATATCTTATGATAATGAGGTTGGTATAGGCAAGGTTTCACATCTAATAGAGTTTACTATTTAGCCATTTGTCACTAGTTAAGCTAACTATCTTAGCCACTTCCTATTAAGTTTCGAGCTATCCACTAATAAAAATAAAAAAAGCGGCTGTTGTTAGCAGCCGCTATATGAATTTGAGAGTGATAAGTGAATAATTAAATAAAGCATATTACTCTAATTAGCTTATATCAATTATTGCTTAATATAGATCAAATCCCACACCCCATGGTCACGCTCTATACCGCGGCGCTCAAACTTGGTCATTGGACGAAAGTCTGGGCGCGGCGTAAAGTTGCCATTACCAGCTTGATTACTTAATCCTGCAAGGTTATCTAATACCTCAAGCATCCAAAAAGCATAATGCTCCCAGTCAGTGGCGGTATGAAACCAACCGCCTGGCTTTAGGCTGCGAGTGACTATAGCCATCCTTTCAGCGCTAACAAAACGGCGCTTATAATGACGCTTCTTTTGCCAAGGATCAGGAAAATAGAGCTGGATACGATCGATATGATTTTCGGGTAACTGCTTAAGTAATTGAATAGCATCGCCATTGATTATTTTTACATTAGTCAGGTTTTGTGTACCTGCCATGTATGCACATTTGCCGATACCGGGCTCATGGACTTCAATGCCAACAAAATTACGAGTAGGATCGGCAATGGCCATTTCAATAAATGAATCCCCTAGTCCAAAGCCGATTTCCAAAGTCAGTGGCGCCTCACTACCATTTGGGCTGTCAGCGAACAATACGCGCAAATTATCAATACCTTGAAGATCACCATCACCAAAACTGTTATTAACTAAATACTCAGCAAATTCTGGATCGGTCAATGCTTGCTCAGCATTTTTATTCATGTGTGTGCGGCGTTTCATAAAGGTGTTAACGATACGAATGTGCTTATCATTATCGGTAACTAAACTATTAGTCGTAGCCTCGTTTTTTGCTTCAGATTCGGCTTCAGGAGTAACTATTTCAGTATGATTTTCGCTTGAGGGGTCAGGGTTAGTGTTAGCAGGGCTATTATTAGCGGAGCTGCTATTATCAGAGCTATTAAGGTGAGATTGTGGACTCATAAGATTACTAGGACTTTATAAAGTGATAAATAGAAGGTTATTATAAGTTAAATCTAGCAGACTTTTAAGTTAAATATAAACCGGTGTTAATGAGCCCTAATATTTAGACTATTTAGATAACTTACGGCGTTAATTGAGCGTATTTATAGTGCTATCATAGGTATATTTAGTGACTCAATTCTTCAACAATATTGACAACTGAACAGCCCACATCATCAAAAGCAACAGGGCCCAATGCTATGTTATTTATCGAGACGGATTCGCCGCCCCCTTTTTATCAAGAGAAATTAACGCCAGCTAGACGCAAGCAGTTGGATCAGTGGTTTATTGGTCATCGTACTCAGCAGTATTATCTCAAACGTTTTGAAGAGTTCGATAAGCAAGGCTATTTATCACCAAAATGGCATTGGGCAGCTTTTTTTATTACTTTTCCTTGGCTGCTGTACCGTAAGCGTTATATGGATGCTATCGTTTATAGTGTCGCTGGTTGGTCTTTTATTCAGCTTACTATCACTATCGTGCTAGTGTTTGTTGAATTTGCCGCCATGTCGTTTATCCCAGATACTTATCAGATGTCAGTGCGGATAGCTATTGCGGCAGTTATATGGTTCTACTGGTCATTTATGGTAGCACGCTGGACAGATGCTTATTACTACCGGATGGCGAGACGTGAGATTGCTGATGCTTTAGATAATCATCCACGCGATGAGGCAGCGCAAAAAGCAACGTTACGCCGAGAGGGTGGGGTGAGCTTGTTTGGCTTAGGATTAGGCTTTGCTATCTTTGCTTTCGCTTTAATGACTATTAAAGTGCAGTTTTTGCCGATTATTGCCAAGCCCAAAGAAAACGAGGTGCTGTTCGATGCTTATGATATTACCAAAACCGCACAAAATAAAGTGGCCTTGGCTTATCAAAAAACAGGTCGCTGCCCTGTCGATTTACCTATAGATATGGGTGATAATAAAATTAAAGTCACTATCGATACCCAAACTGCTGGCGTATCAGCAACAGACTGTGCGGTGACTGGGACTATCCAAAACGTGCGCTTCCCACTGCGTTACCTCAATGGGCAGACGTTGGTCTTCTATCATCTGCCCAATAGCGATAACTGGCGTTGCACCAGCTCGTTAAATGAGAAGCAAGCTCCGGCTTATTGTATAGCGGACTGATAATAGCGCTTATTAACAGCTAGCTATTAGAACCTGGTACCGAGTCTTCTTTACTATCGACAACTATAGCTTGGCTTTTGAGTTCTTCATAAAACTCGGTTAAGTCCATTTTACGCGCTTTGCCGATATCTTCATCAAATAGGCTCTCAAGCTCTGCCATCGCAGACTGTGCTGACTCAATCATGCTCGCTTCATCATCATAAATAGCTTGTTGACGTTCGATAAGATCGTCATCATAATCGCGGAAAGTTTGTACCGTCTCACGCGCTTTTTCAGGAGAGACACCTAACAGTTGTAGCGACTCACGCGACATGTCTAGCGAAGATAAATAGGTCTCACGCCAAATATGACGCACGCCAACTTCACGCAAGCGGTAATAGTGCTGTCTATCACGAGCACGCGCTAGGAGAATCAAGTCAGGATAGTTCTTATGCAAATACTCAGCAGTAGTGATAGAGCGCTCTAAATCATCAATCGCTAAAATAAACAGCTTGGCTTTATTAATGCCAGCTGCACGCAGAATCTCAGGGTTTTTGGGATCGCCATAATAGACTTGGTTACCGAATTTACGGACAAAATCAACTCGATTTGCCGAGCGCTCAATAGCGGTAAATTCGATATTATGCATCCGTAATACCCGACCGATAATCTGACCAACACGGCCAAAACCGGCGATGATGACCTGATGCTCATGATCTGGAATGGTATCGTATTCACGGCTAGGCTTACTCCTAGCAAATAAAGGCTCACCTACTTTTTCGAGCAATAAAAAAGCCAAGGGCGTCAGTGCCATCGAGATGGTCACCACTAAATTAAGGGTGTTAGCCAGCTCAGGCCGTAGCACGTTTTGAGCGCTTGCTACACTGAATAATACAAAGGCAAACTCACCCCCTTGCGCCAAAGTGACTCCAAGTCTGATACTAGTAGGCCAACGATTACCTGAAACCTTGGCAATAGCGGCTACTACTGCAAATTTTATGACCATCAAGGCCATAGCACAGCCCACGATAAAGACCGGCTTGGCTAAGATAAGTTTGACATCGGTCAGCATGCCGACTGACATAAAGAATAACCCTAGCAGTAATCCTTTGAAGGGTTCGATACTCGCTTCTAACTCATGACGGTACTCTGAATCCGCCAATAATACCCCAGTCAAAAACGCTCCTAAAGCCATCGATAGACCGATTTGTTCCATCAAAATAGAGACGCCCATCACAATAAATAAGGCGACAGCCGTTAATAGTTCGGTAGCTCCGCTAGAAGCCACGAATTTGAAGAAAGGTCTAACGATGTAGCGGCTAGAAAAAATCAAACCTGCAAAAACAGCGAAGACTTTACCAAAGTAAATCAGGTCATAGCTTTGTTCGCGCACCCCTGATAAAAAAGGTATGACGGCTAATAAAGGAATAACAGCGATATCTTGAAATAACAGAATGGTAAAAGCTTCGCGGCCATGAGTACTGGAGAGCTGCTGTTTTTCGGTGAGAATCTGTAAGACGAAAGCAGTGGAGGAGAGCGCTAAACCAAAGCCAACGATAAAAGCGGTGTCCCATGCTAGCGAGAAAAGCTGATGCAAGATAGCCATCAATAGTATGCCGGTTAGACCAACTTGCAAGCCACCAAGGACAAAGATGGATCGACGCAGCGCCCATAAACGGGAGGGCTGTAGCTCAAGACCAATGATGAACAGCAGCATGACTACGCCAAATTCGGAGAAATGCAGTAAGCTTTCAGCGTCACCTGCCACATCTAGCGCACTTGGTCCTAATATCAGCCCCGTAATCAGATAGCCTAAAACCGTAGCAATACCAAAACGTTTGCCAAGAGGCACGAATAGTAATGCTGCTCCCAAAAAAATAGTCGCTTGTAACATCAAGTTTGGAGAGCCGGTGGCGGCTGCGAACATAGTAAATCCTTAGCGGTCAGTATCAAGCGTACAACAGTTATTAATGAATATAAAAAGATATTAGCTTATTTTTTTTGATAAATTTTCCACATCGAGTTATCGGCGAGCGGATTACTGTAAGCATCATTACGACGTTTACGCGGTGTCTGCCGACTATCAACAATTTTGAAATCTGGCAAAGCATGGACAATCAATCCAGTACGATAAAAACGTACGCGTTCAGGCTCTAACATCTTGCCCTTACTATCTCGGCAAAAGACGTAAGCGCGTAAATCAATAAATTCACGATGGGCTACTAATCTAGCCTCGTCATCACTAGCGAATACTGCTGCCATACGCTCAAGCTCTTGCTCACTATAATCACCGCACTTTTCAACCAAGGCGGCTACTGAGCCAAAGCTTTTAGACTCTTTGGCACGAGTTTTAGTTAGATGTAGGCGTTGAACATGAAAGATAAACTGCGGTATCTCTAAGCTGGCAGGTAATGGTAGATAGTCAGGAGGTAGGTAAGCGGCTGGATAAAAAGCCATGGCTTGATCAATCAGCTTTTGCCAGCGCTGCTGATACGCTTGTACCTCAGCTAAGTTGCCCTCGAAGATGGGCATATCGCGAACCTGACGCAGAATATCGGGCGGGAATTGCTCGTCACGAAAACTGGCAATATCTTCTTGTAGGGTTGATAGCAATACTTTCGCCTGCTTTTTACCATCTTTTGAGACAGGGTCATCGATGTAGTCGGGGGCAACAAAAGCTGCTGAGCGTCTAGACATAGCAATGGCTCATTAGTAAATAAGTAAAGATAATAACAACAGCCTTTTGGGCCAAATAAGACCTTAAAAAGCCGTTCATTATAGGTAAAGTGATAGTTATTATAACCTTATAACCGACTAAATATTCAAGTTGTTTGCAAGGAGATCTTATGTTTTTAGAGTAGAAACTCTGTTAAAGCGCTATCAAAGTGAATCCTTTAAATCAATGGTTATGTCCCATATGCCCACTCTTATCAGTTACTGGGCGCTCAGAGATATCGCAAACTAGTGCGTCACTATGAGCCGCCGTTTGTGGGTGCGACAGGCTCTCGACCTGAATAGTGGCATGATGAATGCTGAGCGCTAACAGGCTTTTTTCAAGACTAGCAATTAGCAAACTTGATTCAGAGATGGTCATATCACCGTCGACGACCACATGACAAGATAGGGCGTTGAGACCGCTAGTAATGCTCCAGACATGTAAGTCATGTACCTGCTGTACTTGCGGATGGGCCATCAGTTGTGTTTCTACAACAGTCAAAGAGATACCCTCTGGGGTTCCTTCCATAAGGATATGCACCGAATCTCGCACTACGCGATAACCACTGAATAAAATCAGGATAGCAACGATAACGGACGCTGCTGCATCCGCCCATATCCAACCAAACCCTATCATTAGCAAGGCGGCGATGATAGCCGCGACTGAACCTAGTAGATCACTCAACACATGCAAATAAGCGCTTTGCATATTTAGATTGACGGGTTCTTTTGTTTTAGAGTTATTTTCATTGTTGCCATGACTGTGTCCACTATGAGCCTTTTCGCTAGTGCCGCTACGGCTACCACGATGCATTAACCAAGCGACTAAGATATTAACGAACATACCAATAGTGGCAATGATGAGCATACCTTGGCTAGCAATTTCAGTTGGCGTGTTAAAGCGTTTGATAGCTTCCCAAAAAATCATTAGCGCAATAATAACTAAAGTTGCCCCGTTGACAGTGGCGACCAAAATCTCAAAACGTTTGTAGCCAAAAGTTTTTTCGTGAGTGGCAGTTTTTTCACCGATTTTGAACGCCATCAAGGTGGCGCCTAAAGCAATAGCGTCGCTGAGCATGTGACCAGCATCTGATAGCAGCGCCAAACTACCCGTTAGCCAACCACCGATAGCTTCGATAAACATGTAGCCGGTGATGATAATAAAGCTAATCAATAAAGTGCGCTGATAGCCTTTGGTGTCTCGCGGCGCAGTAGTCTGCTCTAAGTGCTCGTCATGATCATGATGGTCTTCATCATCGTAGCGATGATTATTAGTATGATCAACAGGAGGAATATGGTCTTCGAGGTTTGAATGATTGGCACTCATAAATACACCCTATGTTATTAACTGTCTAAATTTAACATATCTAGGACTCAGTCGCTGTAATTGCCAAGTAAGCATAGCGTCAGTAAAAATAGAAACTTACGGATTAAGCGGTTAAGCAACTACCAACCGACAGGGTCAATATCTAAGGTAAGCTTTAGATACTTAATACTTGGTAAAGTCAGCAGCGGCTGCCACCATTGGTTAAGAATATGATGAAGCTGAGCTCTATCCTTAGCTAATAGTAGTAATTGCGAGTGATAGCGGCTGTTCTTTTTGCTCATTGGCGCATCGATAGGGCCTAGCACTGCTAGCTTGTGTCCTGGCGGTAAGCTAGCCACAGCGTCTTTGAGCGCTTGCGTAGTTGCTGCTAAAGTTTTGCCTTCACAGCGAATCAAAGCTGCGTGACTAAAGGGAGGTAATCCCATTATTTTGCGCTCTTGTAATAAGGATTGCGCAAAGGATTGATAGCCATCTTTGACTAGTTTAAGTAATAAAGGGTTTTCAGGTTGTAGCGTTTGTATCAACACGCGACCGGCTTTGTCACCACGTCCGGCACGACCTGCGACTTGAATCATTAGCTGCGCGGTATGCTCAGGCGAGCGAAAGTCAGCCGACAAAAACCCTCTATCGGCATTAGGCAAGCAGACCAAAGTAACATTGGGAAAATGATGACCTTTGGCAACCATTTGCGTGCCTACTAGTATCGCTGGTTTACCTTCATTGATACGCTGATATATTTTCTCCCAGCTATCTTTACGCCTAGTGGTATCGCGATCAATCTGGATAATAGGATAGTCAAACTTGCTGGTTTGCGGATTAGCGAAGAGGGCATGCAGGTTGTCGCTAAGTCTTGTAGTGCCCATGCCTTTGGCGTCTAAGTTTTGACTGGCGCAGTCAGGACAGACAGTAGGAATATAAGCTTGCCAGTCGCAGTGATGACATTTGAGGTAGGAGTTTCTATGATGTTGATTACTATAATGAACCGTTAAATGGGCGTCACAACGCGGACAGTCGGCTTGCCAACCACAAGCTTCACAGAGTAACACTGGCGCATAGCCACGGCGATTTAGGAAAATTAATACCTGATCTCCAGCCTCCAAAGTTTGCCGAATAGCGTTGATTAGATCGTCGGTCAGACCGGTATCATAGCGCGCGCCATTATCTTGAATTTGCTGATGAGTGCTTTGTAGACGCGCATCGATTAGCTGCATAGTGGCAGGTTTGGCATTGCCAGGACGCGTGCGTAGATGACACTCGATAAGCTTGTCATCTTCGACTAGCTTTAGATGCTCAAGCGTAGGTGTGGCAGTGCCTAGGACTACTGGAACCTTATATTGTAGTCCACGGTATAACGCCACATCAGCAGCATGGTAGCGTAGCGTGTCTTGCTGTTTATAAGAGCCATCATGCGCCTCATCAACGATAATCAATCCTAGATTAGCAAAAGGATAAAGCACCGCTGAGCGGGTACCGATGATGATCTGTGCGTGACCAGTGCGACAATCTTGCCAGCCTTGCATACGATAAGTATTGGTCATGCCAGAATGCAATAATACGATTTGCGCAGCGAAGCGACTGGCAAAACGTGCACGGGTTTGCGGAGTCAGGCCAATCTCAGGCACTAAGATCAGCACTTGCTTGCCAGCCTCTAATACTGCTTGCATCGCTTGTAGATAGACCTCAGTCTTACCGCTACCAGTGATACCATTAAGTAAAATACCAACATATTGCTCAGCCTTGTGAGCGGCAACAATAGTCTCAACCGCTAGCTGCTGCTCTGCATTGAGATCAAGCGGCATCTTAGCTAAGCTGACCGGCTTTGGAGCAGATTTGTGCTCAATATAACGTTCAATCAAGCCTTTATCTTCTAAAGTTTTCAAAAAGCTCCGCTGCATCCCTTCTAGTAATAATACATCTTCGCTTGCACCGCGCTCGCCATGCAGCTTCAACATCTCGAACTGTTGTTTTTGCTTATTGGCATTAGCACGGAAGTCATCATTAGTAACGTGCGGCAAAATTCGCCAATGGGTAATAAGTAAATCTAGCGGCTTACCTAGGCGCACTAAGCTTGGTAGCATGACTGATAATACATCGCCTAAGGGATAGTGATAATAACGAGCGAGCCAATGGGCTAGCTTGAGCATACTAGCGCCTATAATAGGCTCATTATCTAAACAGTGAGTGATAGGCTTGAGTTTATTAGCAGGCACACCGCTAGCGGTTTGGGCAATATGAGCCACGACGATACCGATTAAAGTCTGCCTACCAAAAGAGACTTCCACGCGGCTACCGACCTTAGGAAGCTCAGAGTCTGCAGGCACGCTATAGTCGAAAACCCGATAAAGGGGAACCGGTAGGGCAACTTGTACCAACATAAATAATGCTCGCAACCTTATTAAGGAACTAAAATACTATTTTATCATGCCATGAAACTATTCTATAAAACAAACAAGCCCAAAGTGCATTTTTGATGACCGCACTTTGGGCTTGTTTGTTTTAGCTGTTTTTAACTGTTTTTAACTTTTATTATACTTTTAGCATTTATTATAATCAGTTACTCTAAGTACAAAATCGACTCAATCTCGACCACACCACCTTTAGGTAGCGCCGCTACTTGTACGGCTGCACGCGCTGGGTAGGGCTCGCTTAGATTGGCTACAAATACTTCGTTAAGAGCGGCAAAATCATTTAAATCAGTTAATGAGACATTGAATTTGACCACATCATTAATAGTACCTCCAGCGGCCTCACAAATCGCTTTTATATTTTCAAAAACTTGCTTAGCTTGTGCCTCAAAACCTGTTTTTAGCTCCATAGTTTCTGGATCAAAACCGAGCTGGCCTGAGATATAGACAGTGTTGCCTACTTTCACTGCTTGTGAGTAAGTGCCAACGGCAGCTGGGGCTTTATCGGTTTGGATAGTCTGACGGCTCATAAGGGGTCCTTAAATGGAGTAGATAGTGGATGAAACAGTGCTTTACTTTTAAATGCCTAACTTATAGTTGGTACAAGCGCATGATATTTGGGAAACCTAACAGTGATCTTAGCTCACGGATGCCTTTAGCTAAATGCACTCGGCTACGAACAATAACATGGATAATGGTATCACTATTGCGTACATCGATAGTCTCGACACCGATATTTAATTGACGTAAATGATAAACTACTTCACTGATTTGTTCATCATTTAACGCGATGGACAGCTTTAAATAAGCGGGGAAACGTACTTTTTTACCAGCATCATCAGTCTCGTCTTGCTTAACGGCTTTATCATCACGCCAGCTCAATTGAATGACTTGATACGGATTATCCTTACGAATATCGTCTAATGAAAAGCACTTATGTCGATGCACTACTAGACCATGTCGTGATAAATGTCCAACGATAGGGTCACCATAAATAGGATGGCAGCAGTTAGCAAAATCAAGTTCGACACCGGCTGCATTGACAATCAATTGTTGCGGCTGTGAAGGCTCATTGCTATCTGCATGTAAAATAGTCATCTCATCGCTGAATAAGCGCGAAACCACGAGCTGTGGCAATAAAGTTCCAGAACTTATTTGCTCAAAAAAAGCCTCTTTAGTGTTCAGGCCACGCCATTCAAGCAGATTATCCCATTCACTATCATGTAAGTCAGCAAGGCTTTTTTGATAAGTTTTTAGCGCGCGATCTAAGGCTTGTTGTCCATGCCTTTGCTTGTCGCTGTCCGACAAATCTTTAAACCAACGTAGAATCTCTTGGCGAGCTTTATTGGTGGCTACAAAGCCAAGCCATTCTGCTTTTGGCTCAGAGTCATTATCAACTTCGATCTCGACTAGTTGACCGTTTTTAACTACAGTACCGAGCTTAGCTTTTTTATTATCAACATTAGCGCCAACAGCGACATTACCAACCATAGGTCCGACGGCATAAGCAAAGTCTAACGCGGTTGAGCCTTGCGGTAATTCATAAGCTCGACCTTGCGGGCTATAGCAGAGGATTTTACTCGAATGAAGGTAGTCCATTAGCTCATTAATAGTTGAAACTGCTGCGGAAAAGTCAGGATCATTTTCGTTTAGACTATCATTGTCGACCAAATCTTTCATATTGCGGAGTGACGCTTGAATAACCGATTGGCTAATATCAGAGGCATGCTCCGCGCCAATAACGCCCAAACGCGCCGCATGTTGCATTTTTTTGGTCATAATAATGACTTTAATACAGTCATTATCACGCTCATAAAGCAGGGTTAATGACTGATTGCCACCCGGTAATGGCCGGCGAATATTATCTTGGATATGAGCGTCTTCAATCCGATACTTTTTGATTAAATAATAAGCCAGCTTGTCACAAGCTTCTACAGTATCCATCACGATCTCAAATGAGTAATGGCGCAGCAAAGCATTAACTTCACCACGATTGCGGAAGAATTGACGATACATAGACACACTGTTGTCTAAAATTTTGACGTGACCAGTCAGCCCTAAATTGCTCAACACTATGATCAAGTAGCGATGAATGGCTTCTTTTTGGAAGTTGCGTCCAAGCCCATGTTGCAATAACTTATCAGAGAGCTTGTTATACATTACTGAGTTCAGATTACGGTAGCAGAGCACCTCGATATAGTCAGCAATATCGTTAATGCCCATTAAGCGGGCAAAAGGCACATAAAAATCCAAGGTTTCTTGTGCAGTGGCACGCTGTTTTTCAGAGCTAACCGCATCTAACGTGGACATATTATGCAAACGATCTGATAACTTGATAATCAAAACCCGTGGATCTAGCAAAGTTGCGGTCAGAATCTTATGAAAGGTCGCCGCTTTATTTTGCTGCTTATTGTGTTTTGAGGATTTAAGCTTAGTGACGCCGTCGACTAACCTAGCGACTACTTTTCCATAACGCTCTTCAATTTGTTCACCTGTAACCTCAGTATCTTCGACGGTATCATGCAAAATAGCAGCAATGATGGTATCTCTATCCAAACGAAAACCGGCTAAGATTTCAGCAACAGCAATAGGGTGAGTGATATAGGGCTCGCCTGATTTACGCTTATCTTTAATATGCGCAATATCGCCAAACTCACAGGCATCAATAATATCGCGGCGATCGTCAACACTCAAATACCCAACCGAGCGCAGCAAATTATATTGAGCGTCGTCAACTAAACGATGACTAAGTTTGGGAAGAGTTTGAGTCATACAGGGACTGTCCTATGATTGGGTGCCTACAGCTTGGCAATGGATTGAGAGGTTTTGTTACGGCAATATCGATCTTATACTAAGTCGGTTCTGTAGCAAGTCATACAGAATTATAAGTTTTTGACAGCTCTTATCGTCGTTCTGCACTCTCTAATTAATCGTATATTGTATTCAATGTCAACTACTAAGCACACGTGTTTAGTAAATAATAAAAAACAGTTTTTTAAAACCATAAAAACCACAGCATGATACTGTGGTTTTTATATAGCTATTTAAGTCAAGCGGAGCTTATTACGAGCTAATAAGGGTGTGCTTTAAAAGTCTAATTCTAGCCATTAAATGCTAGCAATAGAGCTCTAGAAGCTATGATCCCCTGATAATGCTAAGTCTAATGAGCTAGTAGCAAAATTATGCTCAGGTTGATTAAGGATATCACGAGTAATTTTACCTGCGGCAATTTCGCGCAGAGCTAAAACCGTTGGTTTATCGTTATCCACTTCAACTAGCGGCTCAGCAATGCCTTTAGCCAATTGACGAGCACGCTTGCTAGCTACTAAAACTAGCTCAAAACGGTTGTCCACATTCTCTAAACAATCTTCAATCGTGACACGTGCCATAGTTAATTACCTCAGTTGTAGTATTTTCGGCAGTCGCTACTATTCAGTACTTCATCAAGTATTAACTTAATTTAATGACATATTAGTAGCGTCCTGCTGATTCATAAGAGCAGAAATATAGAAAAATATAGGGAGAATAACTGGCTATTATAGCATTTTTTAGTCAGTGGCGTCATGGCTTTTATACTGAGCGTATATAGTTATTGCCTAATGACTTAAATTATTCAGCACCATAAAAATTAAGCCTTAGTAATCTAACTTTCTCAATCTTCTGTTTCATTATCAAGCAACGCTTTTATAATACGGCGATGATGGCGCTGCTGACGATTGAGTGTCTGTCTATCCGCTACTATAATCGCTTTGAGCTCAGTCAAAGCTACCTCAAAGTTGTCGTTAATAATCACAAAATCAAAATGTACGTATTGCGCCATCTCAGATACGGCCCCGGCTAAACGCTGCTCGATAACCTCAATACTGTCTTGTGCACGAGTAGATAAGCGCTGGCGTAGGGTTGAAAGGCTAGGCGGCAGTATAAAAATCATAATCGCTTCGGTAAAGATTTTTTTGACTTGTAGCGCTCCTTGCCAATCAATCTCCAATATCACGTCGATACCAGCCTCTAGCTGCGCTCTTACACTTGCCTCTGAGGTGCCATAATAGTTATCAAAAACTTCCGCATGCTCTAGAAATTTACCGTCATTAATAGCAGTAATAAACTTTTCTTTTTCGATAAAATGATAATCATGACCATCGATTTCACCTGGACGTGGCGGGCGCGTAGTATGAGAGATGCTCACCGTCAAATCATTAGTGGTGGCAAGCAGCTGTTTGACTAGAGAGGTCTTGCCAGTGCCAGAGGCGGCGGTGATAATAAATAATGAGCCTGTCATAAGTGTCCTAATAGAATTATTGATGCTTTTAATTATTG